>JAHJSX010000020.1 GCA_018830205.1 archaeon
GTAGCCCTCATCGACAAGCCTTTTTATGGCCCTGAATTCTGCCTTTAAAAGTTCCGGCTGGTCGAGGCCTCTCCTGATGCCCCTCCATCCAAGCATGGGGTTATGTTCGAGAGGTTCGTCTTCCCCGCCTTTCATGCCCCTGAATTCGTCTGTAGGCGCATCAAGTGTCCTGATGTAAACTATTCCGTTTGTCTTGTAGAAAGCGTCGACAACTATTTTTATATCGGACGCAAGCCTGTCTATGAACTCTTCTTCGTCACCTTTTGCTATGAAGTCAATCGGGTGTCTACCCATTCCAAGGATTATATGCTCTACACGCAAAAGCCCAACACCGTCTGCAAGCGCTGCTACCCTTGATGCGATTCTTTCATCCGGCACTGCGAGATTTACCTTTACCTCTGTCGCGGTTATCAATTTTTGAGGTGCTGCCGCCACCGCTTCTGCAGGTTTTTCTTCGGTTTTTGTCAAACCTTTGTAGACGACACCCCGTGACCCGTCGACTGTTATTTCCATCCCGTCTTTGAGGACGTCAGTCGCATTTCCAGTACCTACAACGCCCGGTATGCCAAGCTCTCTTGATACAATAGCAGCATGGCACGTCATACCTCCCTCTTCTGTAACGATTGCGCTTGCCCTCTTCATCGCTGGCACCATATCCGGGTTTGTCATCATCGTGACAAGGACATTCCCCTCCTTCACGTTGTCAAGCTCGTCTATATTGAAGAGGGTTGCTACTTTCCCGCTTCCAATGCCGGGAGAGGCGCCAAGCCCTTTTATGAGTATCTCCCTGTTTTCTCTTGATTCCCAGGCTGCACCCGCATTGCTTTTCACATCCGATATCGTGGTTATCGGCCTTGACTGGGTCATAAACACCGTGTCTTTTACTATGGCCCACTCAATATCCTGGGGGGAGCCATAATGCTTTTCAATTTCCATGCTGATTTTGGTGACCTCTTTCATTTCACTTTCACTTAGCACCTGCTCAGTCCTCTTTTTTCCTTTGAGCTTTACCTTCACAGTTTCGCCTGTCTTTTTGTCTTTTGTAAACATCATGTCCTTGTTCCCTATCTCCTTTTCAATGAGGTTTAGATTCTTTTTGTCTATTACGTAGTGGTCAGGGGTTACAGTGCCAGATACGACCCCTTCTCCGAGACCCCAGCCAGCCTCTATTATAAGCTGGGTACTGTCTCCTGTCATGGGATTGCTTGTAAACACAACGCCTGCCTTTTCTGAGTCCACCATCTGCTGGACAACAACCGCCATTGCGACTTTATCGTGCTCAAAACCCTGCTGTTCACGATAGAATATAGCGCGCGGCGTAAAAAGCGAAGACCAGCATTTCTGCACGCTGTTTACCAGGTCTTTTCCCGAAATGTTCAAAAACGTTTCCTGCTGCCCTGCAAAGCTTGCACCCGGCAGGTCTTCTGCGGTGGCAGAGCTTCTAACAGCCACGAAAACATTACTATTCCCGGTGGATTTACACAGTTTTTTATAATTTTCATTTACCCATTTTGCAACGTCTTTTGGCATTGCAACTTCCATTATCATCTTGCGTATCTTTTTCGACGAATTCTGCAGTTCTGTCGAATTGTCGACATTTGTATTGTCAAGCACGCTGTTGACCCTTGGCCGCAGGCCGCTTTCATCCAGGAACCTTTTATACGCCTCTGATGTCACAACAAAACCCGGCGGTATCGGTAGCCCGACATTTGTCATTTCACCAAGGTTTGCACCTTTGCCTCCGGCAATGCCAACATCTTCCTTTCTTAAATCTTCAAACCACGCTATATCCACAGTCAAAACCTCCATTAAATCATAGAATTTTTAAGGATTTTAGCCCTTGATTTCTGGTATCCTTTCTCGCTGAGTCTTGAAATCATCTCCAAATCACCAGGGGATACTTTCAATCGAAAAAGGAGCAATTTCAAATTTGACATGTACACGCCGCCCTCGCGCATCTTTATTTCGCTGAGCGCCTCCAAATCCCTTATCACCTTTGTAAGTGCCATAAGCTTTGAAAACTTACTCAAAAAAGCGAACGTCGGGCTAATTGACCCGTTTTCAATACGAGAAATGGTCTCCCTTCTAAGGCTCATAAGCGTTCCTAGGTCCTCTTGGCGTATATTCATGGAACGCCTGATGTCCTTTATCTTCTGATTCGGTTTCGTTGAAGCGACTACGGCCCCTCCAACATCTTTGATATACCTCTCATATTCCTTTTCAAGCAGGTACATTTAGGGGAATTAATACGCCGATGTATATATAGTTTTTGGTAAATGTTACGTGAGACGTCACATTTTTATTATTTCTTCTTTATTATACCAGTTAAAACATTTAAAAATATCAAAAAAAATCTGCTATAAGTTGTTAATATCGGTGAAAACAGAATAAGAAAATTAGAGTTTTAAAATTTCCTTCCCCTTGTCAACAGAAATCCTGCACGGCATCGGAAGCTTGTGCGAGGCCCTTTTCAGGGCGTCTTTTGCCACCTGGAAATTGGAAGCACTTGTTCCAATCGTTATCAATTTTTGCTCTTCTTTCACATTTGCAGCAAGTGATATAGCCTTACCAAAAGATAATCGCATTCCGTCCGAGATTCTGTCAGCACCGGCTCCGGACGCCATTTTATTTTCCCTTAGGACTATATGTGGGTAAACCCTGCATTTTAGAACGTAAGCTGCAGGCCCCAGATGTTTTTGGATATACCTATTTGATGAAATCCTCGAGGCCTCAAGCGCGTTGTGCGTAATCTGGCCCTTTTCCCTTGCCACAAGCGACAGCTGTACTTCAAAGTTGTCTGCGTTTTTAAGGTCACCCATATCGAATATCGTAATCTTTGACTGGGGTGTACTTCTCATGTACTCCTTTCTTGTGTACAAGCGGTTCTTTGCGTCCCTGTAAACTCTTCCTGGTCTGTCTCCCATTTTAAATTCACCTGTAGTATAGAATACTTAAGTAACCAAGCCCTCTCAACGGTAAACAAATATAAACTTTACGCAACTAAAACGATATAGAGCATAAATGAAAAGCAACAATTTGAAGCTGGTTTTCGAAAGACAGATTTGGCATTATCTATTTTTGGTTGTACTTCTGGCAATGCTACTTTTCATCAGCAAGACTGACAATTTCTTCAAGGGCGAGTGGCTTGGTATCAGCACAACAGGATGGCTTGTCGTTTCAATACTGGTTTCGATAATGCACCAGTTCTATGTCTGGTTCGTCTGGAGGACACAGCTGCACCTCTCCCTGATTACGCGCACTTTTGGGGAAGAAGGATTCAGGTATTATGGCATTGGATTCTATTTGTTTTTCTTAACACGGTTTGTATCACTTAGTGCCCTTGCAATTTCAAACAGCTGGAGCTTTGAATCCAACCAGACGATTTTGAATCTCATAGCACTCATCATCACATTTCCCTTTTTGTACACCATGTATTCGGTCAGGAAGTATTTCGGCATCACTCGTGCACTGGGAATTGACCATTTTGATGAGGCATACGGCAAAAAACCCTTTGTCACGGAAGGGATTTACAAGTACACAAGCAATAGCATGTACACGTTCGGGCTCTTGTTCATGTGGATACCCGGACTATTGCTCGCATCCAAGGCGTCACTCGCGGTTGCTCTTTTCAGCCAACTTTATATATGGGTCCACTATTACACGCTTGAGAAACCAGATATTAAGAGGATTTACAAATGAAGGACATTTACCGCGGGGATATGAAGATTTGCCAAGCAAAAGAGGCAAAGAACTTTTTTTCAAGGAGCCTTGGGCTCATGTTTCGCGGGCCGCTTTCTGAAGGAGAAGGCCTCTTAATCGAATTTTCGCCCCACTTGAAATCACGCTCCATCCACTCCTTTTTCATGCGCTTCACAATTGATTTGATATTCATTGACTCTCGCATGAAGGTCGTCGAGTTTACGACCCTTAGACCCTGGCGAATGTATAATCCAAAAACCGAGTGCATTTGGGTGCTTGAAGTAAACAAGGGTACAATCGAGAAAAATAAAATAAAAATCGGCGACGTACTCACTTTCGAGTAGCTTTTTCAAACGCCTTTTTATGTACGTCACCTGCAAGGTGCAGGGGCGCCTTTTTTGATTTTGCAACGTCATATCCTGTCGCGGCCTTGCACAGATACTGCACCTCAATCGCGATTTTTGAGCTTGCGTCTTCAATTTTTGCACCTTTTACCTTTTCTGCCGCCGTCCAGGTTGCTCCGCAGGGTGCGCCTTTTTTGACCTTGACATCTTTTATTATTCCATCTTCAATATCAAGCTCGAATTCAGGATATCCGAATTTTTCAAAACCCGGAATTTTATCACCCACAGCGAGAGCGCAGCAGATTCTTGGGGAAAAGGCGCCCTCGATTTTTGAGCCCGGGGAGATGATAGGGATGCCCTTCTTTCTTGCGATGCCAACGAGATATTCGCTAAGGTCCCTGTGGTGTGTGTGGTCGAATATCAAATCGGCCTCAAAACTACCTTTCAAAAACTCCTCTGGACTGTCGATAATCTCTGGCAGGTCTTCCTGCACACGAAATTCGCTGACCTCAAAATCACCGTGCTCTTTCAAGCCTTCAACAATATGTTTTCCCAAATCCCCTCTTTGAAAGACAATGACGCGCATTCAAGCGAATTGCCCTCCTTAACAAGGAAAAAGTAAATTGGAGCCGGAAAGCGCGCGGTGGAGGCTGAAACTTATAAATAAAGGAAGTCCAATGGAGTATCATGAGTGAAGAGGACATCCAAAAAGAGGCCGAAAAGGTCCTGAGGGAACTCTCCGAGGCACTTGGCGACATCGACATGCCAGAGACCTACTACGTGGTCGATGAGATAAACGTCACGCGAAAGAGCATTAAGCCGACCATTGATAAGCGGTTCATCAAGCAGGCAAAAAAGAACGCACCCAAGATGGATGAGGACGGAAGCTTTGTCATGGAAATAGGCGGGTGGGTCGAGTAGATGCCGAGCGCAGTCGAGAACGTCTCAAAGTACCTTGAGAGAATCGAGAAGGACAAAACAAACTCCTTTATTGAGATAAATAAAGATGCGATAAGGGACGCAAAAGCAGTTGACAAAAAACCCAAAAAAGGAAAACTCGCAGGTCTTGCCATCGCAATAAAGTCAAATATAAACGTCCGTGGACTGCATGCAACGTGCGCCTCGAAAACACTTGAGAGTTATGTCGCAGGATACGACGCAACAGTAATAGAGCGCATAAAGCGCGAGGATGGCGTCATAATCGGCATGACAAACATGGATGAGTTTGCCTGCGGCAGCTCTGGAGAAACTTCTGCCTTCGGGCACACGGAAAACCCTGCGGCAAAAGGCAGGATTCCCGGGGGCTCTTCATCTGGCTCTGCCACATCCATCGCTGCAAATCTCTGTGACATTTCACTTGGCTCTGACACCGGGGGCTCAATCAGGAACCCGGCATCGCACTGCGGTGTCGTAGGGTTCAAGCCTACATACGGGCTTGTACCAAGATATGGCCTAATTGACCTTGCAATGAGTCTGGATCAGATAGGTCCATTTGCAAGAGACGTAAAAGGCGCGGCAACCATGCTTGAGGTGATTTCAGGGTTTAACGTTAAGGAAGGGACAACACTCAAAGCAAACAACGGATATGCTAAAAATCTAAATCCGGACATTTCAGGTTATAAAATCGGGGTTGTAGAGGAATTTGAAAGACTCACTGACCATAAAATCACAAAAGAAATAGACAAATCAATTAAAAAACTTGAGAATAAAGGGGCAGAAATTGTTGAGGTCAGCCTTCCAAATCTCGAGGCGGGCCTGCCCACATATTATCTAACAGTATTTGTTGAGTTTTTTTCTGCGACGAGAAAATTTGACGGCAGGAGATACGGCAAGAAAATCGAGGATGTGTGCGGCCGGGAAGTGCTTCGCAGGATTTTGCTTGGAAAATACATCAGCCAGAAGGAGTTTACCGGCAAGTACTACAAGAAGGCCTTGCAGTTCAGGTCATTGATAAAGGCTGAGGTCCTTGAAGCTCTAAAGGACGTTGACGTAATCGCTGGGCCGACGGTCCCAAAACTGCCGCACAAGCTGGGGGGGGAGATAAAAGACCCGCTAGTTATGTACGCTTACGACGTTTTGACGGTTCCAGCAAATCTTGCAGGAATTCCAGCAGGAGTGATAAAGGCAGGAGAGGTAGAAGGGGTACCAGTGGGGCTCCAGATACAGGGAAAACCGCTAGGGGAGCAGAAGATTTTGAACGTGATGCAAGCATTTGAGGGGGCAGCAAAGTGAAGACAATCATCGGCTTTGAGATTCACGAGCAGATAAACACACCTACGAAGCTCTTTTGTGACTGCCCCACTACCTACAGGGAGGTGGAGCCAAACACCAACATATGCGAGGTATGCACGGGCATGCCCGGTTCAAAGCCATTTCCTGTAAACCAGTATGCGATAGATGCTGCAATAGAGATAGCAATGATGCTAAACTGTGAGATTATAAAGGACCCGGTGTACATCCAGAGGAAGCATTACAACTACCCTGACCTTCCTTCAGGATACCAGCGCACATCCCTTCCAATAGGCAAAAACGGAAACCTGTTAGGTGTCGGCATCTGGGAGGTGCATCTTGAGGAAGACCCAGGAAAATACGACCCGGTCACCGGAAAGGTGGACTACAACCGAAGCGGCGTGCCGCTTGTGGAAATTGTGACGGCCCCAGAGATTTACAGCGCCAAGGACGGGAGGAATTTCATGCGTGAGCTTGTAAAAGTCCTGAGCTACACTGGAAAGGTCCGCACAGAGGGCGGAACCATGCGCATGGACACCAATATCTCGCTTGAGGGCGGCAGGCGGGTCGAGATAAAGAATATCAATTCCATAAGGGGCGCCTATAAGGCTTTGAACTTTGAGATTACGCGACAGAAGAATCTAATGAAGCGCGGTAAGAGCGTAAAGCAGGAGACAAGGGCATTCCTTGAATCGCAAATGATTACGAAGGCCATGAGGGCAAAGGAGGAGGCAGACGACTACAGGTACATCCCTGACCCAGACATCCCGCCGCTTCTGGTATTTGATGAAAAAATAGAGAGCATCCGGGCAATCATGCAGGAGGCCCCGCATCTAAAGGAGGAGAGGTTCGCGCATGATTATGGGGTGAAAGCGGATGATGCAAACATACTCGCAAGCGAGCTCGAGCTTGCAAACGCCTTTGAGAAGATAGCAAAAGAAGTGGACCCGAAATTTGCCGCCAATTGGATACGGGATGAGCTAAAGCGCGTGCTTTTGTACAACAAAAAGACTTTCAAAGAGAGTGGCATCAGGCACAAACACATTGTCGGCCTTTTGAAGATGATGCAGCGAGGGGAGATAACCGCGAAGACAGGGCAAAAAGTCATAGAAATCATGGGCGAGAAGCCCGGCGACCCCCAAAAAATTGTTGAAGAGCTCGGCATGGGAAAAATCACGAAAAACGACGTTTTGGAAACTGCGGTCGATGAGGCCATAAAAGAGAATAAAAAGGCAGCTAATGAATACCTCGGCGGAAAGGGGGAGGCTCTCAATTTCGTGGTAGGGGCTGTAATGAGAAAGACAAAAGGCAGGGCAGACCCTGCAACCATTCTAAAAATGTTAAAGGAAAGACTTGAAAAATGAAATTCCTCAAAGCGAGCCTCGGCATAAAAAAAGGTGAAACTGTTCTCATCGTAACTGATGACGGAAAGCAAAAGATTGCACAGGCCATTGAGACGGCTGCAAAAAAGCTCAGCAATGAGGTGCTCACGCTGAAAATGGCACCACGGTCACAGCACGCCGAGGAACCTCCGGAGGCGGTTGCCGAGGCAATGAAGCGCGCAGACGTTGTGATTATCCCAACAACAAAGTCGCTCAGCCATACCGACGCAAGAACGGAAGCATGCAAGGCAGGAGCCAGAGTAGCATCAATGCCAGGCGTCACACAGCAGATGTTCCGAAAAGGCGGCCTTACGGCAGATTACACAAAAGTAAAAAGCATCTCCGAGGGCGTTGCAAAGAGGCTCACGAGAGCAAAAGAAATCAGGATAAAGACAAAAGCAGGATGTGACTTTACTGCGAGCCTGACTGGCAGGAAGGGGCTCGCTGACACAGGAATTTTAAAGAAAAAAGGCGACTTTGGCAATCTTCCTGCAGGAGAGGGCTTCATAGCCCCAAACGAAAAGAAATCAGAAGGGGTCCTGGTATTCGACGGCTCGTTTGCAGGCCTCGGGGTACTTACAAAACCAATCAAAGTTACAATCACGAAGGGAAAAGCAGTAAAAATCGAGGGAGACCGGGGAAAATTGAAGAAGATGTTAACTAACGGAGATAACATCGCAGAGGTGGGCATCGGCACCAACCCGAAGGCGAAACTCATAGGAAATGTGCTCGAGGACGAGAAGGTAATGGGTACCATACATGTTGCATTCGGCGACAATCACACGTTCGGTGGCAAGATTAAGGCAAACGTCCACCTAGATGGTATAATAAAAAGGCCGGACATCTACCTCGATGGCCGAAAAATAATGGAGAACGGAAGTTTTGTTTCCAGTGCTGCTTAACATCAAAGGCAAGAATGCAGTCGTGTTTGGGGGCGGAAAGACTGCAAAAAGGCGAGTCATGAAGCTTTTAAAAGCTGGTGCGCTTGTCACAGTCGTAAGCAGGGAGTTTGAACCAGGTCTTGGGGACCTTGAGGATGAAAATCTGCGTCTTGTAAAACAAGAGATAAAAGAGGGGACTGAGTTCATCAAGAACTGTGACATTGTTTTAATTGCAACAGACGATGGCGCGCTAAACGACTCCCTGGAGAGGGAGGCAAGGGCCCTGAGGCGGATTGTGAACCGGGCCGACAGGACAAGCGATTTTGTAATACCTGCAACCCTTGAGACAGGGGATGTTACGATTTCAATATCCACAGGAGGAAAAAGTCCTGCTATTGCAAAAAATATAAAAAAGAGGATAAAACGGGTGCTTACGGAAGACGACCTCTATTTAATCGAGATTGAGGAATTTGCAAGGAAAAAATTGAAGGAAAAGGTAGAAAAACAGCCAGAAAGGGAGAAATTCCTACGCGAGCTTATAAATAGAAGCGATATTATAGAAAAAATAAGGAGCGGCGACACAAAAGGCGCAAAAGAAACAGTGGAGATGATGATAGATGCATACGCTAAACATTAGGGTTACACACAAAAAGGCAGATATCCAGACACTTGAGGCAATTTCTTTTAAAGATGTAAAGAAGACAATGGTTGAGATTTGCAGTCTGCCTTCTATAAAAGAATGCGTTATAATACAGACGTGCAACAGGGTGGAGATATTCGCTGCCGCAGAGGACTGCGATGTTGCATACCATGACATCATAGACTATCTTATGGAAACCACGATGGATAAGATGCGCAAGGTACGCACCATGCCCTCTGGAATGACTCCTGATAAACTCATGGCGCATGTCGTGAAAAAGGCGAAAGGCGTGCACGATGTAATCGAGACAGATTTTCACACTGATGCGCTCTATCACCTTATGCGGCTCACCACAGGACTTGAGTCAATGATAGTTGGGGAGGACCAGGTACTGGGGCAGGTGCGGGACGCATATAATCTAGCAGAAAGCGCAAATACCACTGGCCCATTTCTTAAAAAAATATTTACAAAGTCGCTTCACGTAGGACAAAGAACGAGGTCAGAAACAAAGATAAACGAAGGTGCAGTTTCAATCGGAAGCGCAGCAGTGGGACTTGCAGAATCCATATTCAAAACTTTAAAGGGAAAGACAGCAATGCTGATAGGCGCAGGGGAGATGGGTTCGCTGATTGCAAAATCACTTGGAGACCACGATATAAAAGAACTCATAGTAGCAAATAGAACCCACGCAAGGGGAGTAAAAATTGCAAAACTCTTGAACGGGAAGGCAGTGAAATTTACAGACGTCGAGAAATGGATTAAAAAATCAGACCTCATAATCACCGCAACTGGCTCACCCACTGTAATTCTTTCAGCGGAAAAGATAAAAAATGCAACAGAGGCCAGAAAAACGGACCTTGTCATAATTGACGTTGCAACGCCAAGGGACGTTGAGGAGGCGGCAGGAGACCTGCCCCACGTAAAACTTTACAACATCGACGGCTTAAGAGACGTTGCAGAGAAAAACAAGGCCACAAGGGAGAAAGAAGCAGTCAAGGTCGAGGAGATTATAGAAGAGGAGATGACACTGCTCATAAAACAGATTTACCATATTGACGTAGAGGACGTAGTTAAGAGTCTTTTTAACAACGCTGAAGCCATAAGAAAAAAAGAGCTTAAAAAGGCCCTGAATATGCTAAACGGAATAAACGGAAAGGAAAAACAGGTCCTGGACGACCTCACAAGAGTCATTACAATGCGGACGGTTTCGCCAATTGCATATGAAATCCGCAA
>JAHJSX010000196.1 GCA_018830205.1 archaeon
CATTTTAAACAAGTGTAGAGGGGGTGAAAAAATGGTGAAGGTAGTGAAAAAAGACGGCTCCAAGGAGGACTTCAAGCCCGATAAGCTGAAGCGCTCTCTTACAAGAACCGGCTGCAGCGAGAAAAATGCCCAGAAAATAGTAGACTCGATTAAGGCAAAAGAGGGCATGAAAACAAGCGAAATTCGAAAGCAGGCAATGGAGCAGCTGCGAAAATTAGAGCCGAAGGCAGGTAAAAAATACGAGTCTTTCAAAAAACCAACGATGGCAAAGCCCTGATGAAGGACTCTCCCTTTTGGGGGTTTGGGCCAGGGTTTTTCGCTGGCCCTTTTTTAGCTTGCGGGTTCCGCTCCCGCCCATTTCAACCTACTCTATTAAGTTAGGCAATTTTAAATATTCTGATTAAAAATAAAAGGCATTAAAATGGCCGGGTATTGTCTGCTTTTAATAGGGTTTTGTTCAGGGCTTTTTTCTATTTTTCATCAAAAGCGCATAGGGGAACTGGAAGGTCTGTCTAAGACCTGCGACTGTTGTCAGACTTCTCACCTCGCGCCTGACTTCTGAAAAAAGCGCGGTTACCACAATCATCTCATCAACTTCCCCCACCTCATCCACCATTGCCAGACGATGAATGGAATATAAGCCAATGAAGAATGCAAGGAAAAAGAAGAAGTCCCACTGCTGGAGGTTTAGGGTCTGGATTATCAAATTCCCTCCGGGGCTTGTCCAGTTCAGCGTCATTGAAAGCTCGCGCTTTGCAAAAAAGTCTGCAAACAAGCCTCCTAAAATTGGGCCTGTACCTGCGGCTACGGCGTTAACGAGGCTAATGGCGGCCAGATATGCGGTCGCCTGGCCCCTGGGGGCCAATTTGAGACCGATGTTTCCAGAAGCCAGTGCTATCCCTGCCGTGGCCGTGCCCATGAAGATGTGAATCACTATAAGCAGGGGGATAGTTAACACGTGTTTTTCGGGCAGGGTAGTAAAGGTCCATAAAAGAATGCTCGCGATAAAAAGCGGCCCGCTTACCCCGAGAACTGACTTGTTGCTGAACCGGTCTGTGAATTTTCCCCACACCCGTAAAAATGCGAAATGCATAATCTGGCTAATTACAGTCAGCCCTATAATAAGCGACATTCCTAGTTCAAGCCTCTGGAGCATGTAAACAGTAAAAAACGGGGCTGCGAGATTCACGGCAAAGTTCCATGAGCCCAAAAACATTATGAGGTTTTTAAAATTCTTGTCCCCGAAAGGTTGCAATATAATCTCTTGGAATTTTTGCCTTTTTTCCACAAGCGGCATCCTGGGCTCAGGTGTAGTTGACAGGAAATAAATTCCAATCATACCAGCGAGAAAGCCCAGGAAAAATAGGATAGAATAGGCGTACAGCTCGCTTTCCGGGTATACCTTCTTCCAGTAGTCAATGAAGGCCGCAGCAGCCAGCGAAAGCACAATGCTCAAAGACATGGCATATCTCATTCTTTTTGAAAAAAAGGTGCCGAGCCTTTCCTCTGGAACCAGGTCCCGCATCCAAGAGTTCCAGCTGATGCCCCCAATTGCCCCGAAAATTGACTGAAATAATAGGCCTATGCCAAGAATAGCCACCCCAAGCTTGGGGGAGAACAGGAAAGGGATTGAAGCTACTAAAATCCAGAACGTCCTGCTAAAAATAGATGCATATACGCTAATTGCCCGCCTATTTCTAACTCTTTCCACAAGGTAAACCCCTGGAATTTGAACGAGCTGGGTTAAGGGAGGTATTGCAGCCAATATTCCAATTACTAAATTCGAGGCCCCGAGCAAGAGAGCGAAGGCCACGAGAAAGATGCCGCCGGTGAATACTCCCATGGTCTGGCTTGCCAGACCGTCCTTTATGACTGAATTAAGTCCCCTCTCTATCTCTTCTTCCGTTAGAGCATCACTTACTTGGAATCTCACCATTGCCTTTATTTAACCCTCTTAAAGAATCTCCCTTGCTCCCCTGTTTCTTTTAATATGTCCATCAAAGGACTTGTCCCATGGCCCAACTGCATACTCGTACCCTGTCATCGTGTTCCTTCCCTTGGAAATCACCCCGAGGACGTCACCCTCTTTTGCCCCTACTTCCCTAAAATTTGATGCGAGGGTCCGCTGGAGGAAAAGTATGTATTCCTTCCTATCGGACTCGTTTTTGACTTTGACCATGTATCCTTCATCGGTACCCTCAACCTTTTTTGGGTTTTCAAGGAGCCTTAGCTTGTAAAGCTTCATTACTTCAAGTACAAGAACCGCGGGGGTCTCCTCCTTATTCTCGAGCTGTTTCATGACCCATTCTACTATGATTGGCCTCTCCGCTTCCCAGTTTGTCATTTTTTCCCTCCCTTTGCCTCAAGTATGCCGTCCTCTTTGAGGTCCCTGTAGTACTTCTCGGGGAAGTGCATGGTCCTTATCGGGAATGGGATGTTGATGCCCTCTTTTTCGAACCTTGCCCAGAAGCGCTTTCTAAGCTCGTGCTGTACATAGTAGTTGTCAACGAACTCCCTTACCTGGCA
>JAHJSX010000021.1 GCA_018830205.1 archaeon
AGATTTATTGCAGAATAATGGGACCCTTTATGGGTTAAGAGGAGGTGAATGATATGGGACGAGGTTTAGTAATAACCATCGCTACAATAATGTTACTTTTAATTGGGCAGGCAAGCGCCACAGAAGGATGCATAACCTGCCACGAGTCAATGACTCCGGGCATTGTCGCAGATTTCCAGAACAGCAAGATGGCGGCAGCAGGAATAGAATGCCTCTCCTGCCACGAGGGTATGGAGGGGGACCCATCGGTCATGGACCACAATGGTTATTCGATTACTCCGGTCGTCTCTCCAAAATACTGCGAAAAGTGCCATGCCGCAGAAGCTGCCCAGTTCCAAGACAGCAAGCACGCATGGACTGCATTCATTGGTCCACTGAAGCCCTGGTACCTGGCAATGAGGGAAGAGGGAAAGGACCCCCTCAGCCAGGCGACAGCAAAGGAGAGCAATCCACGAGAATATATAAAGCGGATACCAACACCACTCTTTCCTGACTCAGGCATCCTTACAAGGGTTGGAATATTGCAGAGGGAGGACTACAACCACGAAAACCAGGTGATTGGGTGCATGCAGTGCCACGGCACCTACGTAATCGCAGAAGATGGGGAAATTCTTGACGGATGGCCAAACGTTGGTGTTGGCAGGGTCAATCCCGACGGCTCATTGGGCTCGTGTTCTGCTTGTCACACTCGCCATCTTTTCAGCAGAGCGGAAGCGAGAAAGCCAGAGACATGCGGCCAGTGCCATCTTGGGCCAGACCACCCGCAGACTGAAATCTATGAGGAGTCCAAGCACGGCAACATGTTCTTTTCCCTTGAAGACACGTCATTCCTTGATGAGGATGAGCTGACGCCTGAAAACATAAGGGCCCCGACGTGCGCAGTCTGCCACATGAGCGCATTCAACGGAGCCCCCGCGACCCACGAAGTGGGAGCGAGGCTCCAGTACGAGCTCCAGCCTGCAAAGACCGTGTACCAGTGGAAAAAGCCAAGCCATGTGGACGACATTGTCGCTGACAGGGTGCCCGATGAGACCCAGGCAAAGAAGAATAGAAAGGAGATGAAAACGGTCTGCAACGGATGCCACTCATCAAACTGGGTAAACGGCTACTTTGACTCATTTGACCGCATAATTTCTGACTACAATACGGTCTGGGCCTACACCGACGACCTTTTGCAGCAGGCCTATGACGAGGGCCTCGCCGACAAATCCAATCCTGTGGACGAGATGCCCGAGACCATGCACTACTATATCTGGCACCACGACGGCAGGAGGTGGAGGATGGGCGCGGCCATGATGGCCCCTGACTGGGCACACTGGAACGGGGCGGTCGATGCAACACTTGACAAGCTGACATTCATGGTCAACTGGATTGAGCAGGCAAGGGAGATTAAGGCCTCGGAAGAGAGAATAACAGAGCTTGAGAACAAAGCAGCAGAAGAGGACAAAGGCATCTGCGGGCCGACAGCAATCGCGGCTATTGCACTCTTCCCGCTTGGCATGTACCGGCTCTATAAGAGAAGGAATTAATCCTTCTCTTTTTTTTTCAAATTTTTTGATTAAGTAAATAATTTATCTGCCGGGGTAAAGTATAAACATGAGGAAGAGGCACTCTTAAAATATATAGGACGGGTAGATAAAATAACAAAGAGGTACGGTGATTATTATGAAATGGAGATGTACAGTTTGCGACTACATACATGAGGGGGATGAGCCGCCGGAGGAATGCCCGATTTGCGGGGCCTCGAAGGACGCCTTTGAAAAGGTGGAGGAATAGGAGATGGTCAAGACCAAGACAAACCTGGAGGAGGCCTTTGCAGGCGAGAGCCAGGCGAACAGGAAATATCTGGCATTTGCAAAGAAGGCAGAAAAGGAAGGGCTTTCAAACATCGCGAGGCTCTTCCGGGCCGCGGCCGATTCAGAAACAATGCATGCAATGAAGCACCTGCAGGTAATGAGGGGCATAAAGGACACCGAGGGGAATCTCAGAGAGGCCATTGAAGGGGAGACATACGAGCTGACGAGCATGTATCCTCAGATGATTGACGAGGCAGAGGCAGAGGGTGAAACGGCAGCAAAGATGAGCTTCGAGCATGCCAATGCAGCAGAAAAGGTCCATGCAAAGCTGTTTGAAGAGGCCCTCTCGGCAGTAGAATCCGGCGGGGATATACAGGCAACAGATTACTACGTATGCCAGATATGCGGATTTGCAATGGAGGGCGAGGCCCCCAATAAGTGCCCTGTATGCGGCGCAACAAGCGACCATTTCAAAAAAATCGAATAAGGGCAAAAGCGTGAATGTCAAGGAATACCAAGTGAAGTCAACACTAAAGATAGACCATGACAAATGCACAGGTGCGGGGGAATGTAAAGTCCTGTGCCCGGTCGAGGTCTTTGAGATTGTGAATGGGAAATCAACGGCATCGGGTGTTGCAGAATGCGTGGAGTGCTGCGGGTGCGTTGAGTCCTGCCCAACAGGCGCAATAGAACACAGTTCGTGCTGAAGGCATGGACTTTGGATTTCACAAAAAATTAATGCAATAGTTTTTATTAGTGGATTTCGTTAAATTAGCTAAGAGGGTTTCAAGATGTCAGAAGAGAACATTGCTGAAATATTAAAGGTAAAGCTCGCAGAAATCAAGGAGACATATATTGTCCTTCTGGTCACTCCTGCAGCAAAATACCAGAACGTAAATTTAGAGCTCTTAAAGTACATGATAACCGAGAATGACCTCCCTGGAGTGTACATCACTGTAAACAAGCCCTACACTGTAATGAAGAAGCAGCTCGAGGGAATCGTTGATACCAAAAGGATTATTTTTATTGACGCCGTTTCAAAGGCGAGGGGCGACAAGCAGGTGGAAGAAGGAGTCCTGCTTATAGACTCCCCCAAAAACCTCACAGACATCAGCATTGCGATATCCGAGGCAGCAAATTCAATACCAGAGGCGCGAAAATTCATCCTGTTTGATACCCTCTCAACCCTTCTTCTTTACAACAGCGCCGGGACGGTCGCGAGGTTTACACACTACCTTGTAGGAAGGATGAGGGAATGGGGCGCAGAAGGCATTCTTCTATCCATTGAAAAAGAGGAAGGGGAGGACATCATCTCCCAGATATCCCAGTTCTGCGACGTAACAATTCACATCGATTAAAATTTTTTAGAAAATCTCGTGCTCCCCGCCGATTTCCTCTCCAAGGGCATTCCCCACCACATCGACTATATCTGCGCTTCGAAGCTTGTCGATGTGGCCGTCGGCTTTTGCATACTCGAAACTCTTTTTAATGCCGTCCGCTTCTGGGTTTACGGCCAACATTATGACGGTTATGTCTTTGGTTTTTTTATTTCTCTTGATATACTTGCAAACCTCCCAGCCGTTAATCCCCGGCATCGTAATATCAAGAAGGATGAGGTCAGGCATTTCACCGCTCTCGAGCATTCTAAGGGCCTCCTCGCCGCTTTCGGCTGATATTACTTCGTAGCCCCTCTTCTCAAGAATCATGGAGTATAACTTTACAATGTCAGGAGAATCATCGACCACCATTAATTTGGCCATAAGCAATATTTCCCCTGAGGCTACTTAAATTTTTATATCTATATGCCCCAATTCACCTTTTCTCATAATGTTTATATGGAATAAAAAGGCACTGTAATCATATGAGGGACATTTTTAGGAGGCTGCTCAAAAAAGAATCAAAAGAAGCAGTTGTGAAATCCGACGTCAAGGATGAAAAGGTTCCAGAAGAACCCCCGACACATGGCCACCAGCCAGACACTGAGCCACCTAAAGACGCACAAGAAGAAGGGGAGCTGTCAATAGATATTACCCCTGTATTAATTCCAGATGATTTTAAACCCGATAGGGTTGTCGTGGATTCTTTATTTGCCATTGCCGCAGGTTTCATTGGAAGCGATGTCAGAAGCTACAAAGACCACAGGATGGCAATTGCAGAGGGGAAAACCATGATTGACGACGTGGAATGTGTGTCCATATCCTTCCCTGGATTCTTCAGGGCTTTAAATCAGGTCGGTATAAACATGAAAGGGGCGTAAAATGAAGATAATGCTGGTGGACGACGAACCTGGTATTCTCCGTGTCGAAAGGATTATACTGGAAAAAGCTGGTTATGAAGTAGTTGAAGCCAGTAGCGGCGAGGAGTGCCTCGAGAAGCTCAAGAGCGTGAAACCCGACCTCATTTTGATGGACGTCATGATGCCTGAAATGGATGGATGGGAGGCTACCAGAATAATAAAAGAGGATGATGATACAAAAAATATCCCTGTAGTAATTGTAACCGTCAAGGACAGCGACGACGAAAAAACGCGCAGTTATATGTATTCCCACGCTGACGGACACCTGGTAAAGCCCTTAAGCATGGGAGAACTGCTTGAAACTGTAAGTTGGGTATTTAACTTTTACGGCAAAAAAATAAAGGAGGCGTGAAATGAACATATCTGCTGGTCGACGACTAGCCGGATATTCTCCTTATTGAAAGGATTATACTGGAAAAAGCTGGTTATGAAGTGGTTGAAACCCAGAGCGGCGAGGAGTGCCTCGAGAAGCTTGAGAGTGTGAAACCTGGACATGATACTTCTTGACATCATGATGCCGGGTATCAACGGAGGGGAGCCCTGCAAGCAAATCAAGGAGAACGAGAACACAAAAGATATCCTGGTCATAATGGTGACTGTGAGGGGCTCGGATGGAGACATGTCAAAGAGCTTCCAGTACGGACACGGCGACGGCCCTCATCGCTTTTAAGGCTTGTAGAGGACGCAGTACGAGACCGGTATTTGAAGGTAGTAGGTGCTGGCGAGAAGACTAAGTAGCCCAGCACACCGATGCGGAGTGCAAGAATATAAATAATAGGGTTTATAATCTATGGAACGTAGAATAACTGGGGGCGTTTGTATATCTGCCTATACCACTGGAATAAAAGGTTTGGACATCCTCATTGGAGAGATTCCTTTAGCTTCTAATATCCTGGTGATTGGACCTCCACTAACCGGGAAAGGTCTATTTGCAAGGACAATTATGTACAATGGCTTGAAGAATAAAGAGGCAGGAATTTATATTTCCACCAAAGACAGCGGCAGCAAGATTCAAGACAGGTACGTCGAAAAAGGTCTTTCTCTAAATCAATATGAGGATGCATACGGAATAGTGGACTGCGTGTCACGTTCGCTGGGCCCCGGTAAAACAGAAACATCCAAGAACGTCGCCATGGTTGGAAGTGCCGTTGATATGACTGGAATCTCTATTGCGGTTGGTCAATTTTTAGAGGAGTTTTGGAGGAAAAAGCAGATAAAGAGGATAAAGGTGGTGATGGAATCCCTTTCGAATCTCCTTATGTATTCAAATAGTCAGACTGTTTATCGCTTCCTCCACGTCTTTACAGGCAAGGTTAGAGCGGTCGATGGCATGGGAGTCTATACTTTAGAGGAAGGAATGCACGATTCTGTGGTTGTCACGACACTAAAACAACTGGTCCAGGGAGTTATTGAGATTAAAGATGAGGGGGATAAAAGATTTTTGAGGGCCAGCGGCATAACCCCGATGCCTACGGAATGGGCAGAATACACGATAGAGAATAACGAGATTGTTGTCAAGGGGGTTTAAAACAATAAAAACAGGGATCCCAAAGCTGGACGAGTTCTTGAATGAGGGGATACCCAAGGGCAAGACTCTTCTGTATTACATCCAACCAGGCGTTGAGGGTTATATATTTGGAATGCAGACCCTCTATAGCAATCTAGGAAACGGAGCCAACTGCGTTTTCATCACCGTTACCAGGGACCCCAGAGACGTCAGGGAGACCTTCGAGGAATTTGGTTGGAATTTAGACGAGTATAAGGACAATTTTGCCATAGTAGATGCATATTCGGGATTGATGGGCCTGCAATCCAGAGAGAAGTATGTTGTTGAAGACCCTACAGATATCACCAGCTTCAATAAAGTCATGGAGGAGGTGACCGGGAAGGGCGGTAGCCGCAACATTGTTTTTGGTTCCCTCTCAGCAATCATGGACATGTGTGGAGAACAGGAAACTTTAGAGCATGTTAAAAAATGGAACAAATATGCGACGCTTCACGACAGTGCAGCTGTGTATACCTTTACTGCTTGGCCTTATTCTAAGAGTACCCTTGACAAGGTAA
>JAHJSX010000022.1 GCA_018830205.1 archaeon
AGGAAGCGTCAACTGTGCCGATGCCAGCGGGCAGGACCGAAAAGAATACCATGATTGTGCTGATGCTCATTATGCCAAAGACTGCAAAAATCGAGAGGCTCGTATCAAATGACCGGAGCAAAAGCCACTGGAAGACTGCCTCAAGCCCCCAGATGGAAACCGTCGCCAGGGCAATTATGATAAAAAGGGGGCTGTTGCTTTTTCGCTCAACTGCCAGGTACCCCCTGTACTTTTCTGGCACGAGCCCCACGAACCTGTCCTGCTGCTTCAAAAACAGATACAAAAACATAACCAGCACCAGAAAGAAAAAGCCCGTGATGACCATCATGTCCTTGATGATATAGAACGATAAAAGAAAGGCCCCGGCGCTAAGGACTGCAACATCGAGTATGCGCTCGAGGACGATTATGCTAAAAGAACTTGATACAGGGATTTTCAGGTACTTTTTCATCAGTATGACCTTCGAACCCTCCCCAATACGCCCAGGCGTGAGGGTGGCAAGAGCGATGCCGACCATCTGGACCAGTGTCGCCTGCTTGAAATACATGACATGGGAGTAATAGCTGGATATCCAGACAAATTTTTTGATTTTTAGATATAACATGGAAAAGAAAACCACCCCCGCAACCACGAGGTACTGCTTTTTTGCACGCGCCATCTGTTCAAATACTGCCCCAAGGTCAAGCCTCATGAGGAGGAATGTGAGTATGCTCAGGAATATCACTGAGACGGCCAGCCGGTACTTTGAGACCATGGTAAACCTCCAAGCCCCCGGATATATAAATCCACGCAATAAAGTTTAAGTAGATGGCAAAAAAAGCAAAGCATAGGGCAATATCATGGTCTGGATTGAGATAAGCGATGAAAAGTGCGACGGCTGTGGGGACTGCGCGGAGGTCTGCCCGGCTGCTGTTTTTTTGGTTTCCAAAAAAAAGGCCGTCCCAAAAAAGATGGACGAGTGCGTGGAGTGCTGCGCCTGCGTTGATATTTGCCCAAAAGATGCGATAAAGCACGATATGTGCTAAAGTTTTTTATACATAATTGTATAATATTATACAGAGGGGAAGGATATGCCAAAAGCCAAAACTTAAGATAAACAAAGAAATTCTTAAAGCAACGAAGGACTGCAGCAAGGATTTTTCCTGCCTTTCGTCAGGCGTAAAGGGTCTTTGTGGGGTCAAGGGGGAAATCGGTAGGGAATTGTATTTCATAAAAGACGACGAGGAAAAGGACTATTGCTCCTACAAAAATTCCTTTGGAAGCACCCATATCTGCACGTGCCCAACAAGAAAGGAAATCCACGCAAGTTATGGGATTTAGAGGTTGAGCACTTTCTTGTAAATCAGCTCGGCGTTCAAAATAGACGCGCCCGCCGCGCCCCTTATGGTATTATGCCCCATCACGGTGTACTTGACATCAAAAATCGAGTCTTTCCTTACGCGGCCAACGGTTACGCTCATGCCGTTTCCTGCCCCTCGGTCCAGCCTTGGCTGGGGGCGGTCGGGTTCTTCCCTTACTATTATTGGGTTTTCGGGCGCAGTCGGTAGCTTGAGCTCCTGTGGGAGTGCCTTGAAATCCCTCATTACTTTTTTGACATCCTCGGGGGTGCATGGCTCCCTTGTCTTCAGGAAAACGTTCTCTGTGTGGCCGTCGAGCACGTGTACGCGGTTGCACGAGGCTGATACTTTGAAATCCGCGAACTCGATTTTCTCGCCGTTGAATTTGCCAAGTAGTTTCTGGCCCTCGGTCTCGACCTTGTCTTCTTCCCCGCCAATAAATGGAATGACATTGTCGAGGATTGCCATCGACTTCACACCGCTGTACCCTGCGCCTGAGATGGCCTGCATGGTTGCCACGAAAGCGCTTTCTATCCCGAAAGCGTCGAAGACTGGTTTCATAGATAGAATAGCCATGATGGTGGAGCAGTTAGGGTTTGTGACTATGCATCCGTCCCATCCATGATTTTTCTTCTGGACCTCAATCATGTCAAGGTGCTCAGGGTTTACCTCTGGTATCAAAAGCGGGATGTCCGGGCCCATTCTATAGGTGGATGCATTGCTTGCCACTATGAATCCTGCCTTGGCAAAAGCTGGTTCGACCTCCTTTGCGATGCTTGATGGAAGCGCCGAAAATACAATGTCTGCATCGACTTCTTTTGGGTCGCACGCTACAACGACGGTGTCACCGATTCCTTCCGGCATGTTCTCATCGAGCACCCATTTTGTGGCTTCCTTGTACGGTTTGCCTGCAGACCTGCCTGAGGCAGCGAGGCAGGAAAGCTCGAAGAAGGGATGATCTACCAATGGCTGTATAAATCTCTGTCCCACCATGCCGGTGGCACCCAGTACTGCGACCTTGATTTTCATTAGAAGAACATTTATAGCACTTTTGCTTTTATATCTTTTCCATATGCACGTTCCACGAGTTGTTTTGGGCGGGACAAGCTCCAGGGCCGGGAAGACTGTTGTGTCAATTGGCCTCATCCGCGCTTTGCGTAACCGGGGGCTCAGGGTGGCGCCTTTCAAGGCAGGGCCAGATTTTATTGACCCGAGCTACCATCTTTTTGCAGCCGGGAGGCCCTCGCGGAACATCGACGGCTTCATGATGAAAAAATCCGACATCATCGGGGCATTCTACCACGGCTGCCGCGACGCCGACATTGCGGTAGTCGAGGGGACCATGGGGCTTTATGACTCAATGGACGGCATCTCCGAGATTGGAAGCACTGGACAGATATCCAAGTTCCTGGAGGCGCCCGTGATTTTGATTGCGAACATCGAGCGGATTTCAAGGACTGTCGCGCCATACGTCATGGGGTACCGAGTATTTGACAAGAAAATCGACATAAAGGGCGTTCTGCTCAACCGTGCTGGAAGCGAAAGGCATGCAGGCAAGGCACGAGCGGCAGTCGAGCGCCTTGCAAAAATGAACGTTGTCGGCGTCATCCCGCGGGACAAGAGGATTGAGATACCAGAGCGCCACCTGGGACTTGTGCCAGCTTATGAAAAGAGACGGCTCAACCGGCTCTTTAACACGCTTGCGGAACTCATCGAAGAGTATGTGGACGTTGACAGAATCATCAAGATAGCAAAAGGTGCAAAAGAGCAGACCAATATAAAAGAGCCGCCTGTTCTGCATCCAAGGAAACAAATCCCGGCAAAGCTCGGCATTATCCGGGACAAATGCTTCAGCTTCTATTACCAGAACAACCTCGATGCGTTCGCTGCCGCGGGCGCGGAAATAAAGTTCATTGACTCGCTAAAGGACAAAAAGCTCCCTGACATCGACGCCCTCTACATCGGCGGAGGGTTCCCTGAGGTGTTTGCAGCGGAGCTTGAGAAGAACAAAGGTCTTCGGGCGAGCATTTATGATTTCTGCGACGAGGGGAAACCCACCTACGGCGAGTGCGGGGGGCTCATGTATCTTGGAAAAAGCATCAAGACGCAGGAAGGGGACGTGCATGAGATGGTCGGCTTTTTGCCGCTTGAGACACAGATGTTCAAGAAGTTCCAGTCGCTTGGATATGTCAGGAACGAGGCCATAGCCGATAGCCCGATATGCAAAAAAGGCGCTGTGCTGAAAGGCCACGAATTCCACTATTCAAAAGCGAAATTGTTAAAACGGAATTTAAAAAATATGGAATACATTTATAAAGTAAAAAGAGGAATGGGTATCGACGGAGAACATGATGGGTTGCTTGTAAAAAAGACAATTGCAAGCTACATGCATTTGCATGTGCTTTCATATCCTGCGATGGTAAGCAACTTCCTGAAAAGTGCGAGGTAGAGGAGTATGATAAAGCCAGTCCAGATGAAAAAATTAAGCGCGGTAATCCTGGAAGATAAAAAAGACGCGGTTTTGAGGGAACTTAAGGAGAGAGGGGTAATACACCTGCTGAAAGTGGAGGAAGGCGATGTATCAGAAGTTGAGCTCGCCCCGGGCAAGACTGTAGGAATAAATGTCAAGGCCAGTGAGTATCTCACAAAGGTCGAGGGAATGCTGGAAGTATTTGAGCTTGCGCCAAGTGAGGGCAAGTCAATGCTTGGTGCGCTGACAGCGGAACCTGCCCCACCTGTACAGGTGGAAGAGGTTTCAGCATCCCAGCTATTCAAGGAAGCCGAGGAAAAATTATCCGGCCTTGGAGACAGGGTCTTTGGAATTTCCACAAGGCTTGACGAGCTCAAAAAAGAGACAGAAGAGATAGAAGAAGCAAAAGGCGTAATATCAAAACTCGCGCCGCTTAACCTTGGTCCAGCGGACATCAAGGATTTTGATTCCACGTTCACGGCAGTCGGCACAATAGCGACAGCCGAAGTAAAGGCCTTTGGTGATGAAATCGGGGGACTTACAGACCTTTTCTACCTTCACTCTGTTGAGGTGGGCAAGGCAAATTCTGTAGTAATCCTTATAGCCTGGAAGGAGTTTGAAGCAGACATCAGGCGTGCCATGCATATACATCGGTTTGATGAGATACGGATGCCTGCGAACTTCTCGCACCTGAAGCTTGATGAGGCGCAGAGCGAGATAAACTCAAGGCTTTCAAGCATAGCCGAAGAGAAGGGAAAGCTACTATCTGAAGTAAAAGAACTAAAAGACGCCGAGCGCCAGAACCTGCTCCAGCTTAAGGAAACCCTTCAGATTGAAAAGCTCCTTGATGAGACAAACACCTTTTTCGGTAGCACTGATACAACCTTCCTTTTGAAGGGCTGGGTGCCCGCTGCCAGGGTAAATGAGGTAGTTGAAGTAATAGAAAGTGCATCAGACGGCCACTGCGTAACTCTTGTGGAAGACCCAACCAAAGAAGAAGAGCATCACAACCATATACCGACTCTACTTAACAACGTAGGACCAGCAAGTTCAATGGAGATGATGACAAATACCTACGGTATACCGACATACGGGAAAATTGACCCATCGCTTTTGATGACAATAAGCTTCCCGATAATCTTCGGGCTGATGTTCGGGGATGTTGGACAGGGGCTCGTTTTGGTTCTTTTGGGTTACCTTATTGGCTACCACTTCAAAGTGGATGAGGGTGCCAAGAAGCTTGGCAAGATTCTCATGCTCTGCGGTATAGCTGCAACTGGTGCCGGGTTCCTTTACGGGGAATTCTTTGGTCTTGAAGGTATCGTGCCTATGCTTTGGATTCACCCGATGCATGATACAGGGTCGCTAATTCAATTCAGCTACTATATAGCACTCGCCCAGCTTTCGCTTGGCTGCTTTGTAAATATCGCCAATGAACTCGGGCATAAAAAGCCGCTTCACGCAATATTCAGTCCGTGGGGCATTATAGGGCTCTGGCTTTTCTGGGGCGGTGCGAGCATTCTTATGAAATTTGGAATTGACGGCACAATCGAAGTCCTGTTTGGCTTTATAGAAGGCAGAGCAGCAGAATCAATACAGGTGCTTTTCCTGCCGTTCCTGCTCCCTGTGATACTTATTGCCATTGGAGGCAAGTTCGTTGAAGGGCTTACAGCACCATGGGCCATCTACGAAGCATACGAGGCTATCACAAGGTTCCTTTTCAACAGCATCTCATACATACGAGTTGGCGCACTGGCGATTGTCCATGCAGTGTTCGCAAGCGTCATGAACATGGGCATAGACGCATCCCCACACATCGTGCTGACACTTGGGATACTGGTAGCAGGCAACATATTCATAATCGCATTCGAGACTCTCATCTCCTTCATCCAGGCTTTGAGGCTCCACTATTACGAGTGGTTCTCAAAGTTCTATGATGGTGGTGGGCATTCTTTCGGGGCGTTTGAAGTCTTGAGAAAATACACGTTTCTCGCACCAGTCAGTGCAAAGTAAACACAGTAAGATTTAAAAAGAATGACAAAAAATTAATGAAAAAGAGGTGATTTCGTGGTATCTAAGGAGAAAATGCTGAAAAGTTTTGTGATCGTAAACGCGTTCTTAATTGTTGGAATGGCGTTTTTGATGTACTCAGCAGTAGCAGCGGAGGAGAGTGCAGAGGCAGTTGGCCCACTAAGCACAGGAGACGGCATAGCCAAAGCAGGTATAGCGGTTGGCGCTGCACTTGCAGTAGGTATTGCTGCAGCTGGTGCTGGAATCGGCGTAGGAATTATCGGCTCTGCTGCACTTGGTGCAATTGCTGAGAAGAAAGAGATGACTTCCTGGAGCTTTATTTTCATTGCTCTGGCAGAAGGAGTCGCGTTCTACGGGCTTATTATCTCGTTTATACTTATCGGTAAGTTGTAAATCGGGATAAAAAAAATCAATCCTTAGTTCTCGAAAGAGAACTAGGGAAACTACTTTTTTTTTATTTTAATCAGGCTAGAAGAGATACTGTCTTTTCAATTTGCTCAACTGAAAGGCTCTCTTCTTTTCCCTGAAGTATTGCGGTCAGGTTTCTAATCTCGTTTGACTTCAGGTTCAAAAAGGCGATTGGTATCCCCATGTGGAACCTGTCTCCTCCGAAAAGCCGCTTGTTCTGTTTCAGCTTGAACTCCTGGAACCCGCTTTCAAGCCCGAAGAATGACCCTGTATCCTCAAAGTCCTTGACGCCCTGTGAGATTATGTCATTGTAGTGCTGGAATATCTGCTGGACCTCGCCTATGCTTTTGATGTTGAAAGCAGCTTGAAGGTCAGGGTCGCTTAAGCGGTACCTCATAGGCATAAGATGCCCTGTTACTTCACCACCTGTGCCCCTTGTCCGGAGTGCTATGAGCAGGTTCTTTGCGTCTACTTCGATTCCAACCAGGTGCTCGACAATTTTTCGGTCTTTCCCCCCCATCTTTCGCAGGATGCTGTTCAGTCTGCTGTAGAAATATGTATCCAGCGCCTCAATGAATGGGTATGGAGAGTCCTGCTCTGTGGCCTCGGAGACTGCCTTGTGCAAAACAGTGTAGTACTCGGTGAACCTAAGCATCTCCACAATCTCGCCGGGGGTTCCAACGTCCACCAATTTTTCTGCCGCCTCTACTGCCATAATCCTCTCAAGAATCCATGGATAATCCTTTACTTCCTCTCCCTTGGTTTTCATGATAAGAAGCGTCTTGATGGCCTCAATCTCGGCCTTCTTTGCGTAGTGGGCAAGGAACTTCTTGCTTGCGCCAGTTACTGATATCGCGAGCTTCCCGTAATCCGTAAGCATGGCCTTTTGAAGCACATTCTCAACGTCTATTAGCGACGGCGATGAAAGCTTCGAGAGCTCCTTCCCGTACGCAGTATTCTTTAAAAGCGCCAGCGCATCATCAAAATTCCTGGACTCAATAAGAGTCTTCATCTCCATGCCGTCCAGAAGATGCGACTTCATGGCCCCCACCCTAGCATTAACAAACCCATATTTAAGACTCGACATGTTCTCACAACTCCTTCCCTTTCAACTCGTAATTCTCATTTAAAAAGATTTCTAATGAATTTTAATGATGGTTTGGATTTGGTGGGGAGTTTGGACCCCGTTCATTCGTCTGAAATTTTGGCCCCCTCAAATGTAATACATGTATTACAAAAATTTGTATGACGTTAATATAATCGGAATAAGACATGCCCATAATCAGCATACGCGTAGACGGCAGGACCAAGAAGGCCATGAACGCCCACAAAGACGTGAAGTGGAGCGAGGTCGTTCGAGAGGGCATAAAAAAGAGGCTCCAGGAGGAGGACATAAGGAAGATAGAGCGCGGGCGCCTTTTGAAGGCCGTTGAACTCACGAACGCGCTCAGACGCAGGAGCCCCGGCTTCGACAGCACAAAGGAGATACGCAGGTGGAGGGAAATACGAAGATAGTCGTGGATGCGAGCGTAGTGGCCAAGTGGTTTTTAGAGGAAGTCCACAGCGAAATGGCAGAGGCCATCCGCAAAGACTATGCAGACGGCCTTTTGGACCTTGCGGCCCCGAGTCTCTTGCCCTACGAGGTGCTGAATGCCCTGAGGTATAACCCGGACTTCGGGAAGGCCGA
>JAHJSX010000023.1 GCA_018830205.1 archaeon
AAAATACAATGCTTTACTTGAAGTATGGATTGGCGCTACCCTTGGCATGTTCGCGGCAAACAGCATTGGCATAATAGCAGGAAACAGAATCAAAGAAAAGCTTCCTGAAAAATTAATAAAGAGGATTGCCGCGTCTTTGTTCTTCTTATTCGGGGCAGTCACCCTTTACGGCGCTTTATGAGGCCTTCTGTGATTTTCACGCATTCTGCAAGGCCGCTTTCCAAATTGCCTGATTTGCTTTTCACGCCGGCCGCCTCCTTGTGCCCTCCACCGCTTCCGCCAACAGACTCACCCGCAGCCGGCATCACGTCACGACCGAGGCTGATGCCTGTTTCCTTTAGGAAATTTTGCCTGGCCCGTGCAGAAATCTGGACCTCTCCTTTCGTGGCGGAACCAACGAAAACACAGTCCGCTCCAAGTGCAATAATTCCGTTTGCAGACTTTGCCTCGAATGAATTAACCTTTGTAGTAACCAAAATCCAGCCATCTATTTTATGAATCTTCATCCTGCTTGCGGCCTTGAGGCAGGCTATTTTCGCTGATATGTCATCTTCAGGGAGCTCTACAAGCAAAAGCGCCTTCTGGTAGTCAACGCCGCTTTCAAGCAGCCTTGCGAAAATCTGTATTGTCTTTGAAGTTGCAAGCCTGAGGCGGGCCGAATCTGCAAGTATTCCGACAAGAATTGCAAGCCTTGACCGTTCGCTGATTTCAATTCCTGCACCAACGATTAGCTCGAATACCAGCTCTGCCGTTGAAGAAGCGCTGTCATCAACAATGTAGAAGTCAGATATCTCCTGCGTTTCCTGGTGGGGTGCGTGGTGGTCAATAACAGCAACATGCTTTGCTAATTTCACATCCCCATCAAGGGGTGAAATTTGCTCGAGGGTTGACGAATCCAGAATAACTAAAAGTTCTACGTCAAGGGAGGGGTTGATTTGAATTTCAAAATCATCAACCATACGCTTTGCGTTTTTTGATATGCTGCCCGGGACACCTATAACAATCTCGATTTCAGGATTAATCGCGCCAAGCGCGTCTTTCATGGCGATAGAACTGCAAACAGCATCAAGGTCAGCGTTCTGATGCGAGAGGATAAGTACCTTCCCCTGTATACCTCTCGCCCATTCAAAAAAATCCATTTTGCTATCCGGCTTGAGGACCGCCGGATTTTAAACTGTTTTGAATCTCGTTTTGCATCTCCATGAGTTTTGCCTGGATGTCCCGTTCATGTTTTGCGAGCGTTTTTACTCTAAGCTCAAAGGTCTCTTTTCTCTCTTTTAACTCTGATGTGATTTTGGTTTTGCCTTTTTTGATTAAAATCGCACCAATGCTTTCGTAGACTTCGGCATCTTTTTTCAGTTTTTTAAGCTCCCCAATGCTGTGGTCAATCTCTTTTAGCTGGATTTCCATCTGAACTTTCTGCGATGAAATCGCCTGCGCCTGCTGCTGCATCATCTGGAACTGTGCAATCTGCTGCTGTATGTTTGCCGGCATCTCTTCCATTTTTAGACCTCCACGAGTGATTTTGTCATATTAATCCATCTCGAATACGTATTAACACAGGCCCGCAGAGATGCAGAGTCCATTGCCGTAATATTAATGCCAAGTACGTTTTCATTAAGATGCAGCAGCACTTTTGCTCTATCAGTGGGGCCAGCGTCTGTTTCTACTTTAAGTGCGCTGTATATGGCGCTCGCTTTCTCATGCGAATCAAAAGTGAGTTCGAATTCTGCTTTTGCCGAATTCATTTTTACTCACCTGCCTTTTATGGTTGTGACGTTTCCAGACCTTTCTTTAAACAGGATTTTATAACCGCAAAAGGGGCACCTGACCACGCCTTTATCGGTTTCAACCTGTTTCCCGCAGTTTCCACACTTATACATTTTCGTCCTCTTTAATGGTCTGCTCCATCTTCTTTGCAGCGTCGGTAACAGGCTGGTACGCGCCTCCGGCAAACTTTGTATTGCACTTTTTACATTCCCAGATTCCGCTTGAAACCCGCTTTACGCTGGGCCTTTTGCATGTGGGGCACTCATAGTGAGTTTTTTGTTTTTTATCTACTTCAAGCCACCTTTTACGCAACCTCATCCCATATCTTGTGCCGAATTTTCCTGAGGCACCGACTTTTTTTGTTTTTCCCATTTTTAATTCAATCCTTTAAGAGTTTTTGAAGTTCCTTTGCTTTCTTTGCCCCACGTTCCACGGTTTCGAATATTTCATCCGGAGTAAATGTGCCTTCTCCGCCTTTTTGCATTGCGCACATATCACCGCTTTTGTCGGTAGCAACTGTAAGCCGTGCATCCATGACTCGCTCTTCGTCAAGATTTGGGTCAAGTACTACACCGCTTCCGATTTTGGCAAACGTGGTTTCTACTGGCTTATTTGCGATTGGAAGCTTATTGTTCGTCTTTTCCCCGTATATAATCTTACCGTCTTCAACCTTTGGAAGCCGGGTGTCAAGCAGTGCAGCCATCGAACTAAGCATTCCTGCATCGAAAAGGTTTCCACTATAGTCAAGCACATGCATGTCTACGAAGACTATCCAGCAGAGTTCGCCCTCGGTGATGCAGAGCTTGTCAACGTCAATGGCGCCGGATTCCCTGATGCCCCTGTCGACAACCCTTGCAATCTCCACTGTCGGGGGTTTCGGGGGCCCTGCTTCAAACGTTGGAGAGGCTCCCGGCCTAAGTTCAGCGTTTGTTGTCAAGACACCGGAGTTTGGCATATCCGAGAACGGCTGTCCAAGCAAAAGCTTTATACCTGCCATCACCTGGGTATCGCCCATCTTGACAAGGGCGGATCCATCCGCCTTGTGCCCGATGTCAGTTTCAATTGTTATCGGCCTGTAGTCGTCAAACCCTCTCCCATCTACACGTTTTCCGTCTCTTATGATGTTTGCGATGTGATCTCTTCTAATTTCAGCAACTACGTGTTCCATCTTACTCACTCCATTTTCCCGTATTTGTTGCGCAGAGCATCCATTTGAACTTTGTATACCTGCTCACATCCGGTTTTTGCCATCTCGAACGCCTTTTTGAACTCACTGGGCGTAAAATTCCCGTCCATCTGCAGGAGTGATATGTCTCCTGTTCTTGGTATTATCGCCATTGGCAGGTCTGCCTCACCAAAATTGTCCTCTATGTCACAAAGGTCAACGACAATTTCCCCACCTACCTTTCCGGCAGCGCACGCCGGTACCAGGTCTTTCATTGGGATTCCAGCATCTGCAATTGCGACGGATGCGGCTGTAATGCCTGTGCATCTCGTGCCTGCTGCAGCGTTAAGAATCTCTACAAACACATCTATGGCAGTGTTTGGATAAAGGTGCGTAAATACCACCGGCTCAAGCGCTTCTGAGGTCACTTTCGATATTTCCATGCTCCTCCTATCGGTGCCAGGCCTTTTCCTGTCGCTTACAGAAAATGGGGCCATGTTATAGTTGATTCTAAGCACCGCTTTATCTGGCTTGGCCATATGGCGAGGGTGAACCTCTCGGGGTCCATAACAGGCTGCAACGGCAATATTCCCGCCCCATTCTACACGGGCAGAACCGTCAGCACGCTTTAAAACACCTGCTTCTATCTTTATGGGCCGGATTTCATCTGGAGCCCTTCCATCCAGCCTCTTCCCCTTCACAATAAATTTTTCTGGTGTTCCAACTTTCATTTTTCTTTACCTCTCTTTCATAATCATGTTTTTGATGTTCTCGGTGAGTCCTTGAGTATGAGCGTCTTTTTCAATACGCTCTATTATCCCTGCGACGAGGTCCATCTTCTCCTGGGGTCCCTCAATCCATACGCGCCCGTTTTGCCCAACAAGAACCTGGCACCCTGTCTCATGTTTTATCATAGATATCATTGAGCCTTGCCTGCCAATGATTCTTGGGACTTTGGCAGGCGTAACCTCGATAATCCTTCCGCCACGCAGTTTCCTTGAACCCCTTTCCCTCATACTCAAAAATACTCTTTTTCGAGGGGATATCTCCCGTATCATAGCATAAACAGCATCCCCAATACGCATCACCTTTGATATGTCTTCCTGGAAACCGTCCCGTTCACTGAAATAGTCCTTTGCAGTGATAGTAGCCGAATAGGCCGTGCCTATGTTGGTGTACCAGCTTCCGAAATCCATGTCCTCTATCTCCCCAACAACGAAATCATTTGCTTTGGGAAAGTACCTCCCAGTGATAGGGATGACCTTGACAAAGTTTTCTTTAAGGTCCAAAAGCCCCATTACTGAAGAATATACGCGTTTATTCTCCCTAAATACGCCGTCCCCCATTTTCAGGTCACCTTCTACTATGAACTCCCCCGGAAATACCATTTTTCTTGCCATAATAACTCACTCTACATTATTTTTGTTTCAACTTCTCCCTTGGTAAGGGCGTTCAAATCATTAAAGAATTCTTCTGCCATTCCAGCAGGAATATCAATAAGAAATGCCCAGGAGCCGTCACTCAGCCATTCCTCTTTTTTAACATCCCCATAAGGTTTTACTACTGAGAAGGCTTTAGCGGCAAACTGTCCCGGGATTTTGACAGCAATGCTTTTCTCCTCAAACCTGATGGGTATGATTGGCTTCAATGCTTTTAGAATCTTTGTGACCTGCTCTTCTACAGTCTTGCCAAGGTCAATCTGCACCCTTGCCTCATCCATTGCCTTTTCGATACGTGACGGCGGATGCGGCGAGCCGCTTTGCGGGTTAATGCCATTTCTGACAATGTGGTTTACAATCTGCTTCCTTTTATCATCCAGCATCTGTCTTCGCTGCTGTGTCGTGAGCTGGATTTCTCCCTTTTTTATAATCTTTATCGCTATTTCAACAGGGTCGTCCGTCTCAAAGACTTCTGCCATATGCTCCTCTGAGGCCTTATCACCCTTTTTAGAATCCTTGAAAATGGTCTCGGCTGCAAGTACCTTGGAAATGTCGACATCTCCGCCCCGTTTTAAATCTAAGGCAAGGACAGGGTCAACTAAAACTTCGAAAGTAGACCCGTGAGTACTAAGCCGGGCTATAACTGCCTCTTCCAAACTTACCAACGCTATTCCTCTCCTTTAGCCGGCGGTTTTCGCTTGAGTTTGGAGATATAGCTTTTAACTTCGCTAGAGGAGAGCTTTTTAAATTCTCCCGTTTTTTGTTCGATTAATGCCAATTCCACAGTTTTCTCACCGACTTTCCCGTCAGCTGTTTCATTCATTATAGTAAGTGCCAGCTCTATGGCCTCTTCGCGCCCCATCCCTTCTTTGTATTTTTCCTCGAATATCTCCATTGCAGTGGGTCTTCCTGAACCAATTGCCGTCGCCTTATATTCTATAAGTGCGCCGCTTGGGTCGGTCTCGAAAAGACGCGGCTTTTCATTTACACCCGCGATAAGCATCGCAATCCCAAAGGGCCTGACCCCTCCGTGCTGGGTGTAAAGCTGTTTGAAGTCGCATATCTTTTTTGCAAGTATCCCGATATCAATTGGTTCGTTGTAGGTGACCCTGTTAAGCTGGGATTCCACCCTTGCACGCTCAACCAGGACTCGTGCGTCTGCAACTAATCCTGAAGTCACTGCCCCAATGTTGTCGTCGATTTGGAATATCTTTTCGATAGACACCTCCTCAACGAGCCTGCTGTTTATTCTTTTATCAACAGCAAGGACAACGCCGTCTTTATATTTTATCCCCAGAGATGTTGTTCCTCTTTTAACCGCCTCTCTTGCATATTCGACCTGGAACAACCTGCCATCCGGGCTAAAAATTGTAATAGCTCTGTCATACCCCATGCTAGGTACTGGTTGCATCTTAATTTCCTCCAAAACTTTTTTCCATTTCTAAATCACTCTTCATTAGTCCTATATACTTCATGTTTAAATCCTTTAACCTCGACAATAATTCTTTATCTTTTGGCAGTGCGTCAATACACTCGCCAAAACTTCTTACAATCTCCAAATTCACCCGCTTATTGTATGTTTTCTCTTCTATAATCGACGGCCCCTTATTTAAAAACTTTCTTTTCAGTGCCTTAATTGTGCCAGAAACGCCGGTAACGCATATATGGGCCTTTTTCTCGTTTACCTCGCCCACAAATGCTAAAACTGCTTTTATCTTCCACGCCGCCTCATTTCTGCATACCAAAAATCCTTCGCTGGTGTCGCAGTTGTAGTCAAGTACCCCCAGTCCAAGGGTGCTTACTTGAATTTCCCCAAGAAGGGAAAGCGCCTGCTTCCATATTTCTCGTGCCACCTCATCTTTTACCAATGGTTCATCGCACATGATTTCAAATGCTATATACCGCTTTTTTTCCCGCAGTGTTGGAGGCAGTCTTTTCATAATGCACCCCTAAAGTTATTATCAAGGATTCTTTGTGGAACAAATACCATTGCCGCCTCTGCTTCTACCTCTTCGAATCCGAGAAGCTTTAAAAGTTGAAAAACCCCATCGCCGCTTCTTAGTTCAAGTCTTGATTTCGCGCCAGATGTCACAATAATATCAAATCCATATTTTCGCGAAAGCTTGAGAGTTCTCGCAACGTTTTTTAGGGCATTTACCCTGCGGTTCCCCTTTGTTAAAACTAGGTTCCTGAGGTTAACTTCAATGGCCACGCCGTTTTTGTGCGCCTGTTCTGCGACAAACGAGTCAACGCCAGGGTCTTTCCTTCCAGCATCCGGATGTGCCAGAATATCTACTCTCTTGTCGCTTGTGGCAAGCCTGTTTATATGTTCATCCCCGCCATTGATGACGACATAGTCAAAGTTGCTTGAGTTAGAAATGGAGCTTTTAAGTTTACTTTTATTTTTGGCACTTATTTCAATACCTGTGCGGCACTTACCCTCTACCCCATCACAAAGTCCAAGCGTAACACCGAGACGCTTGGCATTGAATAACATCCTGCTTTGTGTGTCCACACCACAAGAGAGGATAGAATGCGCATGCAAATCTATAAATTCCATCTTTGAAACCTAGGAGTGCAAAGTAAAAAATACTTTTCGATTCGCGTGGTCTATTTCCCCAACCCTTTGTTGGCACGGATGCTTGGCCTTATTTTTTCTGCACCCTTCCCTTTGTTTCTAAGTCCTCTTGATTTCTTGCCAGCTGAAGTCAGTCCCCTGTGGACCCTGCCTTTGTGCTGGTTTTCGGTTATCCATGACAGGTCTTTATCAGTTTTGATTCCGGGATGTTTTGGGTCCACAAGTATCACCTCAAAGTACTTGTATTTCCCGTCTTCCCCTATCCAGTATGAGTTCAGGACCTCCATATTCGGGTATTTGCGCTGGACGCGTTCTTCCGCTATCCATTTTATGCTCTTTTTAGGCGTATATTTTTTAATACCCGTTTTGCTCGGCTTCCTTCCAGCTGTGTTAATCCGCTTCCTGCTTCCGCCCCTCCTCACTTTTGCCCTTGCTACTATTATGCCCTGCTTTGCCTTGTACCCAAGGCTTCTCGCTCTATCAAGCCTTAAAGGAGAATCAACCTTTACAACGCTTTGCCCTGCTCTCCACTGGGGCACCCGTATTTTTGATAAATCATGAACGTATGATTCCCTTGGTTTGTCCCAGGCCTTGCTGATATGTTTATACATAATAAGTCACCTTTTTACAAAAGAATCCGCTATATATATACTTTTTTCACAGTTCTACAGTGCTCCCCTTCTCAATTCCGCCGATTTTTGCAATTCCTGCGAGCGCCTCTTTTGAGATTTTAGAATCAACAGTTAGGACCATAAGCTGCATCCCTCCAACCTTCTTTCTGCCCACCTGCATAGCGCCAATGTTTATATCATGCTCACCAAGGGACGTTGCAATCTTTCCAATCATGCCTGGGCGGTCCTCATGTTTTACAAGCAGTATATTGCCCCGTGGAACAAGGTCAACCCCATAACCGTCCACGCTCACAATCCTTGCCTCCTCCCCGAGAAGCGACCCTTTTACTTCAAGTCCATTGGCATCTGTTTTTATGTTAAGTACTATCATATTCTGGAATTTTTCAGAATCCTCGCGTTTTCCTTCTGTTACCCCAATTTCCCTATTTTTTGCAACAATAGGTGCGTTAAGCAGGGTGACTCCTTCTGTGAGTATCGGTGTAAGCAGGCCCTTAAGTAGTGCATTTGTGAGTATGGACAAATCCTTTAGTTCGAGTATCTTCCCGCAGTACGTTATAGACACATCGGTTATCCTCTCATCCAGAAGCTGGACCGCAAAACGCCCGATGTTTTCAACCAGTGGCAGGTAATCCCTCACCTCATCGAGAACTTCCTGAGAAAACACAGGCATGTTCACAGCATACTTGGGGGGCTCGTTTTTCAGTACCTTTATCACCTCTTCGCAGGCGATTACCGAAGCATACCGCTGTGCCTCCTCTGTCGAGGCACCAAGATGCGGCGTTGCAAGAAACCTCGGATGACCAAGGAGCGGATTCTCAAACGGCGGCTCAACTTCAAAAACATCAAGAGCAGCCGCACCAACTTTCCCTGATTCAAGACCGCGAAGGAGGGCCGCTTCATCAACCACTCCGCCCCTTGCACAGTTTATTATGCAAACACCTTTTTTCATCTTCGAAATCGCCTCGTCGTTTATGATATGCTTTGTTTCATCAGTCAGGGGGATATGAAGAGTAATAAAGTCTGACTTGGCTAGCAGTGAACCAAAATCCGAAACCTCGACACCCAATTTTTTGATGGCTTTCTCTGAGATATAAGGGTCATAGGAAATAACGTTCATATCAAAAGCTTTGGCCTTTTTTGAAACCTCGAGCCCGATACGGCCAATTCCGATTATTCCAAGAGTCTTCCCGCGAAGCTCCACCCCCAAAAACTGCTTCTTTTCCCATTTTTTGCTCTTAATGGACGAATCGGCAAAAGGAATGTTCCTTGCAAGCGAGAGCATCAGGCCCATAGTGTGTTCTGCTACTGTAATCGATGAAGCAGTCGGGGAATTGACGATTACTATCCCTCGCTTTGTGGCAGCGTTCAGGTCGATATTGTCAACACCAACACCCGCCCTGCCAATGACCTTCAATTTTTCTGCTGCTTTGATAACCTCAGAAGTAACTTTGGTGGCGCTTCTTACCAGGAGGGCGTCCTTATCTTTTATCTTTTTTATGAGCTCATCATTCGAAAGGCCCGTTGCAACCTCTACGTCCGCAACATCTTTTAGAAGCGCTATTCCTGCTTCATGTAGACTGTCAGAAACTAAAACTTTCATTGCTTCTCCTTTCAGGTCAATATCTTTATAATATCTCCGCTACTTAGCTCTTTGTCGCTTTTAATCTTTCTTTTGGTTTTGGCATCAACCGCACCGATAAATTTTTCGCCTATTTCTGTGTGAACCTTGAATGCCAAATCAAGGGGTGTTGCGCCTTTTTCCATTATGTATGCGTCCGGGAGCACGTTGCCGTCCTTGTCAGTGTACTTTCCATCATCCTCGACGGGATAGACCACGATTTTTTCGAGCACTTCAAATATTGCAGCATTTATACATTCCTGCACACCCGTGCCGTCAAACCTTCCAAAAACGTTTTTGTCTATGATTTCAAGGCCCTTTTTTTCTTTTTCCGATATTTTGCTCTCATCCAGTATCCTGTATCCAGAGTCCCCCTGAAGATACTTGATTGCGCCACTTTCTGCCATCTTTTTGAATACGTACTCGGCCATCGAGCTTACTGGCACTATTATGGAGTTTGGAAATTCTGATTTCATCCTTTCGATGTTCTCCTTTGCGTTGTCGATATCTGTTTTGTTTGCAGCGATTATTATCGGCTTGGATGCCCGACGCAGGGATTTTGTGAATTCAAATAGCTCTTCATCGGACCACTCGGTGACCCTTTTTGAACCAATACCGCACACCCCAAGTGCAGTAGCAACACCTTTTTCATCAAACCCAAGGCCTGAGAACATCTCCACAAATGACTTTACAAAGTCTTTGCCCACAAGCTGTATCTTTTTTGCGACCTTGTCCCAGTTCCGCTTGAAAATATTAAAGAACCACTGCTCTATCTCCTCTTCAAGGAATCTTATGTCCTCAAGCGGGTCGTTTGAGCCGCAGGGTACGGGTTTTCCCTCAATGTCTGTGCTTCCAGAAGCGTCAACGACGTGAATCAATGCGCTTGCCTGCCTCAAATCATCAAGAAACTTGTTGCCAAGGCCCCGCCCTTCGCACGCTTTTGGTACGAGGCCCGCTACATCAATCATTTCCACAGGTACGAACCGACTCCCATCAACGCATTTTGAGTTTTTGGGATTGCAGGTAATTCCAAGCTCCACTTCAGGGCATGGAACCCTCACATATCCTACTGCCTTGTTTGCATCTACAGTGGTAAACGGATAGTTCGCTATCTCGGCATCACTAAGTGTCGCGGCATTAAAAAATGTGCTTTTCCCGACGTTTGGTTTGCCTACAACTCCTATCTCCATAATAAACCCCACAAATCTCTTTTTCTTTATGTTATTTAAATGGGAGACCTGCGCAAATAAACAACGAGCAGCAGAGTGGAACCGACTCCGGCGAACACGAAACTCAGAGTCGAGGCGAGCGCCGCACCGACAATCTCAAACCGGGGTATCAGCACCCAGTTTAATACTCCGTCCAAAACCGCAGTCGATATTAAAATGGCCATCGTGATACCCGGCCTCCCGGCACCCTGGAAAATACTTGAGTTCAGTGTGAAAATACCTAAAAATGCAGTGCCGACTACCAGTATCTCAAATGGTGCGACAGCAGCCAAATATCGGGAACCAAATAGGACTGTTATTATTGGTCCAGAAAGAAGAATAGAAACGAGCGTAACCGGGAGTAAAATTACAATCGACAGCTTGTAAGCATAGCTTATATATCCTCTCAACTGAACACTGTCTTTTTTTGCCACAGTCTCTGAAATAGATGGCAGCATGACAGCATAAAGCGCGGCAGAAAATGCCATGACGAGGCGCGAGGTGGGGGACGCTGCAGAATATATCCCGACATCTTCAGCTGACATGAAGTACCCAAGAAGCAGGATATCGATATACGCCAGCACAAACGCTGCCAGGGCCGTTGCAGACACTGGAAGCGAAAATTTGAAAATCCTTTTAAATTCATCAAAACTGGGCTGTGAAATCTTAAGGCCCAATTTCTTAAATAAGAGATAGGCAATCGGCAATACCACTATAAAACCCAGAGTTGAGCCAATAATCGCGTTTATGGCAGTTGCACTCACAGACAGGAGCAGGACAGCAAAGACGACCCTTAAAACCTGCTCAATTACAAGCGTGCCGCCCATATACTCCATTCTTTTAAAACCCTGGAATATGCCGGTGTAAACCGCTACAAGCATACCAAACGGAAGTGCAATCGAGGCAATCTTGAGCGGGACGATTGCGCGCTCCTCATTGAAGATATAGGTGCCAATGTATGGGGCGGCAAGATAGAATAAAATACCGAGTGCGATTCCTATCAATGTATAGAACAAAAGAGACGATGATATTACACCATCTCTTTTTTTATATTCCCCTCCTGCTTCGTATTCTGAAACAAATTTAGAGATTGCAGGGGCAATGCCTGAGGAGCTGAGGATAATGATCATGTACTGGATGGGAAGTGCAAGATTCAAAATCCCAAATTCTGCAGTCGTGAGCATCCTTCCGGCAAGAACCCGGTATAAATAACCAAGCACCCTCACGGCCAGATTGCTGGAGGTTAAAACCAGGCTCCCGCGCAAGATGTCTTTCATATCCCCGGATTGTCATGCCCGCCATAAATGCCTTTTGACAAAACTTAAAATACTTATCGTTGTTAATAGGATTACTTAGAGCGGATATCATGGATATAATAGAGGAACTTGAATCAAGAAACCTAAGAATTTATCCTCTGCTTTTAGCTATCTTTCTTGTGGGCTTTAGTATTGTATACATCTCGCATGGTCCAAGGCTTGCTGACCCCGACGCATGGTTTCAGTTCATGATGGCTGAGTATGTTGTTGAGGATGGAGGCATACCATATATTCATGAACTCGCATACTATCCAGATGGCAGAGTCCCCTGGGTACAGGACACCCTGTTTCTTCCTTATTTATTTGCATATACCTTCCTGCTGGTAAATCCGCTTGGCATCTCCATGATGGGCTGGGCGATGATGTTTCCAGCTGTTTTTGGCGGGGGCTTGGCAGCGCTGGCATTGTACCTTGTGGTAAGCCAGCTTTTTGACAAAAAGACAGGCCTGTTTGCAGCTCTCTTATACGCCTTTATCCCCCTCAACCTTACCCGGGTGTATGCAGGCACCATCGACAAGGAGGTACTTTATGGTGTGTTCATATATGCTGCCCTGTTTCTATTCTTGAAGTCTGCCAAGGACGGAATTGAGTTAAAGCGGCCGGAGTCGCTTTTAGCACCGGTTTTGGGGGGAATTCTTTTTGGTTTTAGTTATGCCAATTGGAGCGGTGCCGGCTATGTGGCCCTGTTCATCTCTGTTGCTACTGTTTTATTCTTTTTATATAAGCAGGATATGAATTTGATGAAGGCACTATTGATATTGACCGTTGTGGGCTCGGTTACCATGCGTCTCCTGCAGCCCGAAAAGTACCCCCTCCAATACTACTACAACAACTACAATATACTGATACCATTTTTCGTGTCATTTCTGCCTCTATTCGCCATATATGTTGCGGACTATCTAAATAATCGTGGCAAAAAGACTGGCGCCCTCAACGTATTGATTGCCACGGTTCTCATTGGAGCAGGAGGCCTTATGGTGGCAGGCGAGGGAAATCATGTTTATAACATGGTTTCAACACCATATAATCTCCTTTTTTCAGAAAGCGGTGCCCAGAAGGATGTATACATGGCCACGGTGGCAGAATCACAGCCATCTAATTTCTTTGGAGGTGGCGAAACAACCCTTGAGCGAATAAAGAACGGGCAGTTCTATCCGAATCTCAATTTAATGCTATTTGTTTTGCCATTTGCACTCTTGCTGCTTTTATTGAAGGCAAACGAAAACAGAGTGAACTATGCTTATTATTTTGCAATAGTCTGGCTGGTCAGTGGTTTCGTAGCTGCAAACCAGGGACACAGGTATCTATTTTTCCTGGCACCATCGTCAGTTACCGCCACTGCGTTCATACTAATGCATTACCTCAAAAAATCCAAAAAAGATGAAATAAAACATAGTGCAGCATTGAAACATTCTATGAAGCCCAAGAGGAAGGAGCAAGCAGAGAGAAATCTTTCCAATGCAAGGATTATTTATTTGATTTTTATTATATTAACGCTGGCAGTCTCATTCAAGACATTAGAGGCATCCACAGATTTAATGGGTCAAAGAAGAAGCGACCTTTCAGCACCATGGCTTGATGCGACAATGTGGGCAAAAGATAATACCCCTGAAAATTCTGTTATCATGTTTTGGTGGGACTATGGTTATTATTTCCAGGCAATAGGTGAGCGGACAACCGTT
>JAHJSX010000024.1 GCA_018830205.1 archaeon
CCTGTTCTTCTCACTCTATGCGTACATCTTCATCACCATACTTCCAAACCTCTTCGGTATCGAGGGGGTGTTGGTTGATATATCCATGGGTGAGATCGCCAAGTCTGTTTTCATTTACCTTGGCATACCTTTCATCGGTGGCTTCCTATCAAGAGTGATTGGCGAAAAGACCAAAGGTGAGCAGTGGTATGAAGAGAAGTTCATCCCCAAAATAAGCCCTCTGACCCTAGTGTTCCTGCTTTTTACCATCGTGGTGATGTTCTCCCTAAAAGGGGAATATATCGTACAGCTTCCCTTTGACGTGATAAGAGTAGCCATTCCCCTTACAATCTATTTCCTGGTGATGTTCCTGGTCTCCTTCTATCTTTCGAGGAAGGTGGGGGCCAATTATGAACAGTCCACCGCTTTGAGCTTTACAGCGGCATCCAACAACTTCGAGCTGGCAATCGCCGTTGCCATCGCTGTCTTTGGCATTGATTCTGGAGTGGCCTTTGCAGCAGTGATAGGACCTTTGGTGGAAGTTCCTGTACTAATAAGTCTAGTAAGGGTAGCCCTGTGGTTCAAGGATAATCTGAAATGGTGATAGGAATGAAGACAGTTTTGTTCGTTTGTGTCGAGAACGCCTGCCGCTCCCAGATGGCGGAAGCTCGGCTTCAACTACAGGGACTCGGTAGCCGTCGCCTTCAATACCACAGGCAGGGACTTTGAAATTGCGATAGCAATTGCCATAACAGCCTTCACATCAACAGTTGCGCTCGCAACTGTGGTTGGTCCTCTAATCGAGGTGCCGGTAATGCTTGGCCTTGTAGCATTTGCAAGAAGGACAAGAAAAAGCCTGTTTGGCCTAGAATGAATGTGCCCCTTACTTGGAGATGACCTTATCCAGAGCCGGCTCTAGTTTTTCCATCAGCCGTACGATATCATCCAGCTCTTCAATAATCAGCTTGTCAGACTCCTTTGACTTGCCCATCTGGTTTTCCATTTCCTCAAACTTATTAGACATGTTTTTGAGCTTGATATGGAGCAAGAAGCTAAAGTTCAGGCTCAAAATGAACATAGAAAAAAGCCCGGCAAATGCAAAGCTTGTAATATCTTCCATAATACCCTCTCCCACTTAATATTAGATGGTCGATTAATATAATGTTTTCGCCACCTACTTTAGAAAGAATTTTAATAAGGAGAGGGCAATACCTCAAAAAGCGAAAAAAAGCCCGGTAGTGTAGCGGTCAATCATGCTGGCCTTTGGAGCCAGCGACGGCGGTTCGAATCCGCCCCGGGCTACTCAATCCACTCGAAATCAGGCGATACTGACAGTTGAAGTGGATGATTTCTCGTGGCTTGGACCCTTAAACAGTTCGCCTCCGGCGAACTGAATTAATTTCCCCAGGGTTTTTGGAGCGTAGCGAGAAAAAGGCTGAGTGGATGATTTCTCGCGGATTGGACCCACAAACAGTTCACCTACGGTGAACTGGATTAATTCTTCCCCATGGTTTTCTTTTTTTAAAAGAAAAGGCTGGTAAAAAGAATTTAATATCAGTGAGAGTAATTTGGGGATATGAATAGGTACATATGGGTCTTGTTTTTTGTAATACTCCCAACTCCTACTGTAAGTGCGTCAACGTGCCAGAAAAACGTATACTATCTTACTCCAGGATATTCATTTGCCCAGGGGAATATGGTGCTTGGCTACATAGATATGGATTTATCAAATGGTGGCCCGCAGAAAAGTGTAAAAATACCTCCCGGTGAACTTACAACAGTAGAGATTGCGTGGGGATGGGGCCCAAATTGTCCTGACTGCATGGTGTATATAAATTCGTTTGGCAGCTGGAGTCCAAACAAGGATATTATGAAGCTATATTCTGGTCCAAAAGGTGAGTTTCAATCCAATTCAAAAATTCCGATATCGTTCAGGGCCCCGGACATACCTGGAGCATACAAATTTAGGGTGATATTTGCATATGATGAGGAGTACGCGATTGATTTTGATGGGTCAAACCTGTGCAGTGAAGCAGAGTGCAAGGCAAGAGGGGAATGCAGCGTTTTAATTGCAGAGGGAGACATAAATGTTACGACACTCGATGTCAGCGGCAAAGTACCTTTGAAAGTGGAGCTTACAAGCCCAAAGACGAAAGAAGTCTCAGGCGTATTAAAAGCAAACATTGGTTCAGTTATTCCGATAAACGCCGACATAACCTCACCCCCCAATACAACCGTAAATGTCACGATTGAAATAGATGACAGAGAGGTTTCAGGACTCCTGCCATTTAGCTGGAACACGTTCAATTCCACGCATGGTACTCACTTGATCGTAGTCATAGCCAAGGACGAAAATGGGGCTCTCGCATATGATGAACTTGAGGTATTTCTCCAAAATAAAAGTGGAGAATACGGCGCAGTACCCCCCATTGTCTGGAGGCAGAGAATAAAGGGGACAGTAAACGATGTTGATATTTCTGAAAATGGGGCATATATAGCTGCGGGTTCGGCTGATGGTTTTGCATATCTATTTGATAAATCGGGCAAAAGAATATGGGAGCAAGAGTTATCCTCATCTATCGCCAGCGTCTCCATTGACGCTCTTGGAGAAATATTGCTCTTTGCATCTGGGAATACCCTATATTATTTCAATGGGGATGGACAACTCATTTGGAACTACACAAACCCTGACCCTACAATAATAAATAGCGTTGCTTTAAACCGCGCGGGGGACAAAATCGCATTTTCTGCAGGCAATATTTTGTATTATCTCACAGGAAACGGAACACTCTTGTGGACCTATTCCACATCAAATCCAATAACAAGCATCGCCGTAAATTCTCTTGGTACCAATGTTGCGTCTGCTTCTGAAAATGTTCTTTATTACTTTAATGGCGACGGGACTTTAGACTGGACATACTCAAGCTCCACAAGAATAGACAGCGTCGCTTTAAACCTGGATGGCAATAGAGTTGCTTTCGCTTCAGGAGGGTCTCTTTATTATATGGACAATCTGGCTTCACTTTTGTGGAACTTTACAGGTGTATCGGATGCAACGCTCTCGTCTGACGGGAGCCTAATACTTGCGAAGTCAGATAATATTTTGTTTGCATTAAGTAACAGAGGGTCACTAATTTGGAAGGAGATATCAGAAAATAACCTGGGCGTGATTTCGGTGTCATCAGGAGGGAAGTTCCTGATATATTCAGAGGGCGATTCGATTTTCATGAGGGACAGCTCCCAAATTACAATAACAGAGCAACCGGAAATCTGGATATATGCTCTTGCAGCATTATCTGCGATTTTGGTTTTAGGCCTTTTTATAAAAAGGAAAAGAATCTCTTCTTCATTGCAAAAAATTGGAATAAACGGACTCAAAGCGAAGAGCAGCAAAGAGGACGCCGCACTTGCGTCAGTCAAAGTTGCCGCACTGAGGATAATCGTTACCAACAACAAGACCAAAAGAACCATAAAAGGCACAAAGGTCCTGTGCGGACAAAGAGTTGCATATACAGATGAACAAGGAGAAGCCATATTCGAGGGCGTCCAATTCGGTGAACATTTTGTTACTGTGGAAAAAGAGTCATACATGCCCGGCCAGGAGGCCCGTGTTGTAGGCGAAGGTGAAAACCGCATTGAAATAGCACTCTTACCACAAGTTGGAGCCACAGGTAAAAACGAAGAAATCCTGAAAGGAATCCTTTATAACCTTTCAAGGGAGTATGAAAGCGTTTCGAGTTATGATACATGTCTGCCAAATTACTACAAATCAATTGGAGATAGAATTGTAGAGTTTTTAGAGACGCTTGGACATTCTCCAGAGTTCTTTGAAGCAAAAAATAGAGCGGAATTACTTGGTTCATTTATAGATGTCGGGTCGATTACTTGCGAGGGTATTCGGGATGTCATATCCGACTGGAGAAATGTAAAACTATACCAGGCAGCATCCGAGCTTCAAGAAGCTCATTGCAGCGCAAAAGAGATAGAGATTGAGAAGCTCCGTGCAGTATTAACCAATTCCGAGGCCCTAAGACATGAAACTGAACGCAGGTTAACTGAACTTGACAAGAAGATGATGGACCACATGAACAAACTGACAATTATTCCAGTTTCAACCTTGTGGCAGGTTTCAAAGGACCTCCTCCGGGAATCGGCTGCTGTATCAGGCTACAGAAAATTAGCAATGCTCTTTTTTGCAAGTATCCTGACTGAATACACTGACAATATGTTAGAAAGCGAAGAAATCGTCAAGAGATTAAAGTTAGCGATTTTGTAAGGCCAGTCTACCTTTTAGATTCCTCGCCTGTTAAAACATCTCCTCCGTGCCCGTCCATCTCATCTCGAGTATAATTTTGCAAACCCCAGAAGACCCTGCCAACAAACCAAAGAAAAACGAGTCCGAGAAGTGAACCGTATGCCAGGAATATACGGAAAATGTTATTTTTCTGCCTGGTTATCTCAACCAGCTTATCTTGCAGTAGATCTGCATCACTTTCTTCGCCTGCCCTCCTGTAGAGTGCTTCCGCTTTTTCGTACTTATCAATTGAGGCGTCATAATTTCCTGAAACGAAATCGTATGAAAAGGGATTCAGAACGATATATGTATTCTCTCCAGGACTGAACGTTTTTACTCTTGCAAATTCAAGCCCTTCCTCTGCCTCCCCTGCAAGAGTACTCGCCTCTAGAAGCGAGTCATGATACAACTTTTCAATGTCGCTTTGTTTTAAAGAATATTCTTCTGCTTTTGCGGGTTCATCCAGAATCACATATATATCACTGATTCTGTTGTAATAAAGAGCTGTGAGTTTGTAGTTGGAATCCTTTTCATTTTCAGCATTTTCCTCAAGAGCGCTCAGGGTGCTTCTGGCTTCTGAATCCCATATTTCCCGTGCCTGGGATACGATTTTATTGGAATAGAGTTTGAGTTCTGCATCTTGCAGGTTCTGGTCGCCTATCTCCATCTTGTTAAGCGCTGCTTTTGCCCGTATTATCGCATCACCCGCTTCCACCATTCTTCCTTCTTTGTTAGTTGCAATGTCTATGTTGCTGAGGAACGTGCGCGTGCCGCTATAGACCGACATAACCATTGCTATCTTTCTAAGCTGTGTCTTGTCCTTTGATGTCTCCAAAAGCGAAATCGTATCCTGTATAAGTGCCCTCCTTTGCGGCGATTCCGTCACGTTGCTGATATTTTCAAGAGAGGATATTGCTTCATCTGTGCCGGGAAAAGAAACAATTACGCTAGCTCTGACATATTCTGCAGTATATGGCGTATATAATTTGAAATTCCAGTTCTTAAGTCCAAGGCTCGCGTCAGACGGAAGAAATATTCCAAAACCATAGCTTTCTGAATTCCCTGCAGGGATGTAATCTACGTCTGATGGAGTTATCCAACCTTCCTCTCCCTCAACAAGTATAATATTTAGTCCTTCAATTGGCGTGTATCCACCAGTCTCACTTATGTTTACAACTACTGTTTTGCTGTCTTTACCAGTTTCAAATGTTATCTTCTCAAAGTCAATTTCTAAAGGAGTTACTTTCATTACTGGGGAGGGAATGTTGTAGTTAAGTTCATCTGCATTTGCATTTATCACGCTCGCAGACCTTATAATGGGGGTTATGCTATAGGTGCCAGGCTCGAGGCCTCTTTCAAGGATATTGAACTTAACATTGATGTCCTTTGAAGTTAGCGGGCCGAAGTCGCCAAGCGTACCGTTGTAGCTTAAGTTTTCAATCGGGCCCAAATCAAATAGGCTGACATTTACGCCACTTGCGGACTTGTAGCCCATTACTTCTGAAACAGTCAGTGTATAGCTAAAATTCGAGCCCGCTTTTACATTTCCAGCGCTTGCTGGATTCCATGTGGCATTGATGGTGGCAGGAGGATGTTCAATCTCAACAGTTATTGGATGTGAGGTTGAACCTGTAGTACCTATCTTATCTCCAGATACCACGAGCGTGCCGCTGTACTCCCCCTTTGCCATTGAGGAGTCAGCATGAAAAGTAAGGATGACTTTTTCTGAGTCACTTTTGGGAACTAAAATTGACGTGACCGAAGTCACTGTTACCCCGCTTATGCCGGTAACAGTGACGTTGAGTCCAGTAGTAACAGATTGATTCTCATAGTTGGTAAGTGTAAGCGTTTCATTCTTGTCAAACGCACTCACAGAGCCGTTTGGTTTATCGAATTCAAAATAAACTGTACCGGCAGGAAAAGACGGCCAAACCAAACCCGCCACAAGCCCCGGAACAAACAACAAAAGTGCAAGTAAAATCGGTTCATGCCTCATTTTTACTCACCTGGACCAGCTCATTTCCCAGAAGATGGTCGTATGAATCGTTCTTCCAGGTGTTTAGCCTGTTGACCATAAACACTGCAAAAGCAGCTAAAAATATCGCAGTGCCCCCAAAATATATGACGAGCTCTTTGACAAGTGCCCGCTTTGTCAATCTTACCTCTTCCACCATATTTTCAATAATGGTGATTTTTTCTGTCTCGTGATGGTAGCCAAAATACACCCCGGCTTCTTCGAAATTCAGGTGCGCGCTTCTTGACAGCACGTAAGCATTTACTTTTGAGAATATATCGCCGCTCATGAGGGATTTTGACGCAGTGTACTCCTCGTCTGCCTTTGTGTGCAGGGCATTGGCATATGCCATGTCTTCGCTGTATTTTTCTTCAAGAACGCCTGCTTTTATGGCGTTGTTGGAGGACTCAAGGGAGTTGCCTGCGGATTCATATGCGAGTGATGCCACCTTGTAAAACTGTATCTTCCTGACGGTCACCTGTGTTGCTGCTGCCTCTTTTGAATATGTATCTGCCTGAAGCACCAAGAAATTATTCACGGCCTGGCGCGCGGAAGTTATTAAATCGTCGCCCTCGACCCCGAATGCCCCCTTGAAGGCCGAAAGGGCCTCGGCCTCGCTTTTCAGGGTCCTTGTGAGTTCAACCGCTTTAAGGTTGTCTTCTGAAAGGTCAGAGTTCGCGTATATGTATGCCTCATCAAAATCCGTAATAAACCCTCTGGTCAGTTCTGCAAATTCGACTAGGTCTTCCGGGCAGTTGCCCCTCTCGCGGCCGTACATCATAAGCAGCATGTCCTGCTTGACGTCGTTTAGGCGCGGATAGTCTGTGAATGCATTCGTGTTTATGCTCCTGATTTCCTTTGTGATATCGGTGCAGCTTTGGGCATGCACACCCGGGAAAAGGCATAAAACCGCAAATATCAATACTAGCCTGTTCATGTTAACCCTTATTTGATTCTTTTTCGGGAATTAAATATCTTCCGACTGCACTATCCTGTTTCTAGGTTCCTAAACACCCAAAAGTAATATATTAGTAGAGATTGCTGTATTAATAGCGCAACAGGAAATTTGGTGATATCATGCCTTATACGTTTATTGGTGTTGGACAGTGCGGCGGAGGGATAATAGATGCCGCATTTTATGACAAAAACATGTTCAAGGTAGCGGTGCCCATAGCTGTGAACTCCGCCACAATGGACCTGCAGACCATGAAGAACCTTGGCAGGGAGTACTGGGTGGGCATGTCGAGGGACAGGGGGTTCATAGACGGAAAAATGGAGGGATTCGAACACTTCGTAAGCGGAGGGTACGGCAAAAACAGAGCCAAGGCCCACGAGGACGCCTCAGCTCACGAGCACACTATAAGGGACATGATAATCGAGAGGGCCAGGGTCAAGGGCACAAAGGACCAGGAGGTTGGCATCCCGGTCGCGTTTGTCGTATTTTCTTTAGGGGGTGGCACCGGCAGCGGCGCAAGCCCTGTAATAGCAAAGGTGCTAAAAGAGATGGGGATACCGGTGATTGCGGTTGTTGTTCTGCCCGCAACCCACGAGGGGGGGCTTACTGCAAAGAACGCAGTTGAGAGCCTGAACATCCTTACAAATTACGTGGATTCAATAGTGCTTGTTGACAACCAGAAGATTGCATACGCAGAGAGCACCGAAACGCTGTTCCAGAATTATAATGAATACGTTGCCAGGTGCCTTAGGGACATTGTCATAGGCACTGCACTTGAAAGAATCAACCCTGCGGACTTCGAGGGTTATGCCCCTGTGATTGACCTTAAAGACATGATAGCCGCATCATCCTTTACTTCAAGAAAGAAGCAGCTCCCTGGTTTTGCATGCCTTGGAAGAGCAAGCGAGAAGACAAGGGATCTCCTGCATTATATACTGCCAATAAGGGGGCATAAAGAAGTAGACGTGGTAAGCCTTCTTTACAGGTCCTTTATGAAACTTACACTTGAGGACATAAGGGCAGAGGATTCTGAAAAGAACCTCGTTCTTCTGCGAATTCCTCCAGTATACCTGACGAAAGCCGGCAGGGTCAATACAGGCATGGCTAAAAAAGTCATGGAAGAGCGCTCAAGGCTTGCAGAAACTCATTTTGGCGTGGGGCTGACAAAGCGGAACCTTGCAACGGCAACAGTCCTGCTCACATACAGGCCCAACCAGCTTTCAAGGCTGCGGGATTTAAGCCAGCTTGCCGGTGAGTATACAGATGTATCATTGAAAGTGCTCGAAGAGTATGAAAAAGACTTTGCAGTAGAATCGAATGAGTACCGGGAAGAAACAGGCGAGGGGTCCGAATGAACGAGTATCTTGTCACTGCTCTTGCAATCCTGATTAGCATTGGAATCGGGTTTTTCCTGTTACTCGAATTTGGCGTTTCCTGGGTCGGATACTTTGTAATAGCGGTGATATCACTTTCAATTATCGGGAGTTATTTCTATGCCTGGTGGAAAACCCAGAGCGACAAGACTGTAAGCAAGCTCAAGGTTGAGATACTTGTAAAAATGAAAAATGAACTTCTTGATATGGAGAAGGTTGTATCAAGCGCTGAAAACCTCATGGAGACTGCTTCATACAAACAAGACATCACCCTTTTGGTTAACAACCTAATAAAATTGAAATTCTACAACAAAGAACTCAAACTTAGCCCTGGCGTTGAGAAGTACACACTTACCTTTGTCGAGCAGCAGGGCAGGATGACTGAACAGAAGCTCAGGACCCTCGGGGCAATGGCCGCAGGCAGTTACAGACCGAAGCTGGATGAGTACATAGACAGCCTGCGGTCAAAGCTTGAACGGCTTCTTGAAGCAGGATATGACATTGGGCGCGACCTTGATTCATTTAACGCAGCTGCAACAAAGCCGTCTAAAAGCCTGAGAGACCTTGTGGGAAAGAAAGAGGATTTAGACGGGGCTATGATAAAAACGCTTGAAAAATGCGTTGGCGAGGCAACACGCCTTGCAACAACGAGCAAGGATTTCGGGGATACAGCAAACGTAGAAAAGGAAGTAAAAGACATTGACCAGAGCAATTTCGAATCAACTGTTTCTCATCTTGTGACCGCAAGGGAAGGCATTAAGGGAATACTAAATGATACCTTTGTAAGCCAGCACCAAAAATTAACGCTGAACGTCAAAAGAGCCCAGGCAATCATGGCGAGCGAGAACGTTGGCGCCCAGAAACGAAGGGACATAGACGAAATGAGAAAGGCGCTTGGGTCAATGGATGACCCCGGACGAATCCAGGAACTAAAGGACCTCGAGGTGCAGTTTAAAACATTCACAACAAACGCAATTGAAGACATTCATTCAAAGATTCAAAAGATGGAGAAAAACATCGAGTTTCACAAGCCCGATGAGAGAATCTGGACACTAAATGCGGAAATCCCAGCACTCGTTGAGCATGTTGACATCTCCAAAAAAATAGATGAGTTCTCAAAAGATGCTATAAATGCCCTCCATGCCCTCGTAGTGCAGCTGGACATAGACGAGGCATTCATGAAAATTATTGAGAACTATCAAAAGATTGAGCCGCTAATCAAAAGAAAGCTTGAAGAGAGCGGAAAAGTAACTGAAGATGACCTCAAGGTAAAATACGTAGAGAAATTCATGCTTCTTTACAGCCTTAAAAATCCAGAAACCAAGTTCAAGGAAAATAAGCTCACATCGCCAAAAAAGGCCAAAAAACGATAAGATGACGGACGTAGATATAGATTCAACGAGATGGAGCATCATTGCTTCAGGCGAGGGTGCAAATAGAATTTCGTTTTTATACTATGCCCTGCATAAAAATCCCGCTATAGGTGACAGAGTACTGCTTTTGAACACAACCACCGCTGACGTAAAGCCTGAGAAGACATTTGAATATATGCTCACCCGTGACCCGAACTTCCAGGAAGTGTTCGATAGCGTGAAAAGAGACAAAATATGCATCTTTGGCAAATCACCATCCGGCGCAGGCAACAACTGGAAGGTTGGGGAAAACGAGGCAAGGGAGGACTTTGATACAATCAGGAGATATATCTCAAATCTCAGGCTAAGCGGCAGGGACGTGATATTTTGCCTGACAACACTTGGCGGAGGCACGGGAAACGGCTCGCTGCCATACCTGATAAACAAGATAAAAAGTGAACGGGGTCTTGCATCAGTTGGCGAGAACAGTTTTATGGCGCTTGGCATCATACCCTATGATTTTGAGCCTGCCCAGAGATTTTTCAATACAGTATGCGGGATAACCCGGCTTTTGAAATATGGGAAGGAGGGCAAGCAAAATGCGGACATGCTGCTTCTGGTTGACAACTCCCAGGTGGAAAAACTGCTTGGCATCACCGAATCATCAACAACAGAAAGGTATTACAGGATAAATGAGGAGATAATAAACGTAGTTGATATGATGATTGCACCAGGGGGGAAAGGTGCGAAATCAACGATTGACGTTGCAGATTACTACCAGCTTCCATCAAACATTGGCACTTACCATTTCACGCCGTGCATGAGCGTAGGCAACGACCCTGAAATCTTTGGAATAGATACAGCCCTTGATACGGCAGTTGACAGGCCCATGACACCCATAGACCCAAAAACCGCTACAATGGCATATATAATAGCAGTTGCACCGCAAAAATACGTGGACGACGGCACGTTCTCCCAGGAGGACTTTGAGGAAATCAGCCGGAAATGGGCCATCAAAAACATGGCAGGATCAAGAGGGGGAATCCTTCGGTACTCAAGCCTTATCGCAAGCGATGAGTCCAAAACCCTTGACGTAATGGTGCTTCTTGGCGGCTTCAGCCTCGAGAAGATAATCTCCAACTCGCTTCAGAAATACTATGATTTCAGGGAGAGCCTTGAAGTAAGAAGCGGCGAGGCAGAGCTTGCCGATGACGCCGACCCAAGAATAAGGGTAAAAATAAACATGAAGGACATAGACACAATCGAGGACAGGATAAAGAGCTACATTGCCCTTACCGAAGAGAAAATAAAACAGCTCAAAAAGAAGGAAATCGACATGGAAAAGGAACTGAAGGATTGGGGCTTTTGATTCCTAAAATATAGAGTTCCAATCAATCTTCTTTCTTTTAATTGTATACTTTTCAGAAAGCGCATGTGCGACTATCGGCAGCGCAATCGTTGCATCTACAAAGACCTGCACCATTTTTGCGACAGTTGAAATCTTGCCCCATGATACCGCCTCCTCAAATGTGCAGCCGCTAAGGCCTCCCCAGTGCGGGGCGTCTGTCGTGAACTGTATCGCGTAGTCATGCCCCTTGACGCCAGAACCAGATATTGAGGCCGCGACCTCGGTCTGCTGGATGAAGTTCTTTGGCACGCCCCCGCCCACATAAACAACACCTGTTTTCTTTGACTTTTCTACCATGAGCGTTATCTCATCAACGTCCTTTATCACGTCAAGCGGCAGGGGATTGCCGGCCCTTCTTGCAAGCATCAGCCCGATGCCAATTGAGCTGTCGGCAATCGTTGGCACAAAAACAGGGAGGCCTGTTTCATAAGCGCTTACTATTATAGAGTCCTTGTCACCTTTCTTGGAGATTTCTTCGCCAAGAATGTGAACGAACTCTCTTGTTGAATATTCTTTACCTTCGAGCCCTCCTGCAAAATCGCCGATAAACCGGTCGATATCCCTGAACCGCTCCTCCTCTGCAAAGACATCGTATATCCTGTCCACGCCGCACTTGTAAAGCTCGTGGTCGTCTGCCTCATGCGAGCCAACGTAGTGATGCCCTCCAAGCGCTTCGTGGATGTCGTGGAACAGGTTCGCGCCTGTTGTCACAAGGCAGTCTATGTACCGTTCGCGTATCATATGGGCGATGATTTTCCGCATCCCTGCAGGCACCATTGCTCCTGACAGGCCCAAAAATATGGTCATGTCTTCTTCAATTAGCATAGCATTCCAGGACTGTACCGCCTGCGCAAGCTTTCGCCCCTGGAACCCCGTCTTCAGCATGGCATCCGTTAGCTCAGAAATCTTCCTTGGCCTGACATCAACAGGCTCGGTCGGCTCACTTAGATATTTGTGCTTCATTTTCTCTATGGGTGGATTCCAATGCTTTTTAGCCCCTCGGTCTCATCAAAGCCCATCATTATGTTCATGTTCTGGACTGCCTGGCCGCTGGCCCCCTTTACGAGGTTGTCAATCACTGACACGATGACTGCCCTTTTCCTATCATAATCTACCTCAAAGCTGCCTATGTCGGCGTAGTTTGTACCTCTTACGGCGCTCATCCTTGGGATAACACCAGCTCCAAGGACCCTTACAAAAGGCTCGCCAGTGTAAAAATCCTCATATATGCTGTGTATATCATCAGTTGATACATCACGCTCCAAAAACACATGTATCGTGCTTGAAAGCCCCCTGATTACAGGCACTATATGCGGCACGAATGATACCTTGACTCCTTCTTTCAGGAGATTTAGCTCCTGCTCTATCTCTGGCATATGCTGGTGGGACGTGACCTTGTATGCACTAACACTATCTGCCGCCATCGTGTAATGGGTCGCAGGTTTAGGTGTTGCTCCTGCGCCAGAAATTCCGCTTTTTGAGTCAACCACAATTTTCTCAAGGTCTATGAGGTCCTCTGAAACAAGGGGCGCAAGGCCAAGTATCGCACTTGTAGGATAGCACCCTGGATTGGCCACAAGCTCTGCTTCCTTTATCTTGGTCCTGTGAAGCTCGGGCAGGCCGTAGACTGCTTTTATGTCATGCGCAGTGTGCTTCTTATCATAATATTTCTCGTATGTCGCTATATCGTTGAACCTGAAGTCACCGCTTAGGTCAACTACTTTTACGCCGGACTTTACAAGTTCAGGCACGATGTCCATTGAAGTCCCGTGCGGCGTTGCACAGAATACAAAATCTGACTTCTTCGCAACCTCTGATACCGTCATGTTTTCAAATTTTAAATCAATTATTCCGCGAAGATTTTGGTTAACAAGGGAAACGTCCTTGCCTTCATACCTCCTCGAAGTAGCACATACTACTTCACATTCCCTGTGACCTGCCAAAATTCTAAGCAGTTCCGAGCCAGTGTAGCCCGACGCCCCGATAATTCCTACTTTCATCAATTGATAGTTTCGTAAGTTTGCAGATAAATCTTTTGCAAACATATTTATTTGAATTCAATGTCATAGGTAGAGTTATGGAGCAACACAAACTGATGATTCCAGGACCGGTAGACTTAACGCCAGAGGTCCTAAAAGAGACAGGTCGGCCCCCGATGGGGCACAGGACCCCGGATTTTGATGAAATCCTGACCCAGTGCTGGGAGGATTTGAAGTACGTTTACCAGACAAAAAACGACGTGATACTGATTACCGCATCAGGCACCGCTGCAATGGACGCCGCTGTTGCGAGCACAATAGAGGAGGGCGACGAATTCGTTTGTATTGGCTCCGGCAAGTTCGGCGAGCGATTTTCTCTGATTGTAAAGAGCTACGGAGGGATTGCAAAGGACGTACCGGTCGAGTGGGGAAAGACGTTCGATGTGGACGCCGTCGAAAAAGTTGTGGCCAAGAGCAATGCAAAGGCCATCACACTTACGCACAATGAGACCTCAACAGGCGTAGTCCACGATGCCGAATCAATCGGAAAGATTGCAAAAGAGCACGACTGCCTTTTCATCCTTGATGCCATAACATCCCTCGGCGGCGACGAGGTAAAAACAGATGCGTGGGGAGTTGACATCTGCACGGGAGGCTCCCAGAAGTGTCTCGCTGCACCCGCGGGGCTATCGACCGTGGCCGTAAGCGAAAAAGCCTGGGAAGTAATCGAAAGCAACCATACGAAAAATTATTACCTGAACCTGGCATCATACAGAAAATCCCTTAAGAAGAATACTACACCGTTTACGCCGTCAGTAAACCTTATCTACGGGCTTTCAATGGCCCTGAAACAAATAAGGGAAGAAGGTCTTGAGAACCGGATTAAAAGGCACCGCACCCTTGCGAGGGCCACCAGGGCCGCAGCGCGTGCAATGAACCTGGAGCTTTTTGCCGACCCAGGTGCCGCTTCAAACACCGTAACAAGCATAAAAAACCCTGAAGGGTTCACAGACGACGGCCTCCGCGGCGAGGTAAAAAGAAAATTCAACATCTTAATGGCCGGCGGCCAGGAGCACGTCAAGGGAAAGATTTTTAGAATCGGGCACATGGGAAACGTGAGACAGCCGGAGCTTGAATCCGTAATATCTGCGCTTGAAACAGTTTTGCATGATGGCGGGCATGACCTCGAAAAAGGAGCCGGTTTAGCGGCGGCACGAGAAGTTTTCAAGGAAACGGGGTAAACTTTAAAAAGAAGTAAGGAATAAAGTGAATCAGGTGGAGTGAATTAGATGGCCAAGATATTGATTGTCGACGACGAGGAAAAAATCAGGTACATCGTCAGGAAGATGCTTGAAGGCGAGGGATACGAGGTGATTGAAGCAGAAGGCGGCAAAGAATGCCTTGAAATTCTGAAGAACGATAGACCGGATCTCATTTTAATGGATGTCATGATGCCCGAGATGGACGGGTGGGAGACTGCATCGGCGGTGAAAAGGGACGAGAACAACAAAGGCATAATCATCTCCATGCTGACTGTAAAATCTGAAGACGAAGACAAGATAAAGAGCCTTGATGAGGCAAGCGCTGACTGGCACATCGCAAAGCCCATAAAAAGGGATAAGCTGGTGCAGACGATCGGCTGGCTTTTGACAAAGCCATTAAAGTAGGGGCGGGGGCTTCAATTGAGAAAGGCCGCAGTCCTATTTCTAATACTAATCTGCGGGACTGCGAGCGGCGAGACGTTCTATTCTTCCAGCGTCACGACTTTTGCATCGCCGGATAATAGCTACACAACTCTTGACTCCTTTATCGAAGGTGCGGAAACCGCCCTTTATGTGAACGTCTATACATTCGACAACCCCTACGTCGCCTTAGAGCTTTTAGAGGCTCATGAGAGGGGAGTTGATGTGACCATTCTTGTCGATGCATCGCCAGTTGGGGGAATTTCAGATAACGAATGGAAAGTTTTAAACAACCTCTCAGGCGCAGGCATACCTGTTTATCTGTGGAGTGACGCCGACCTCGGATTCAACCACGCAAAGTATGTTGTTGCAGACAATATGAGCGTGCTCGTGGCCACAGAAAATCTTGGAACAACGGGATTCCCCATCACCGGCACCACTGGAAATCGCGGATGGGGTGCGATTGTTGAGGGTTCGACATCCCTATACTTCGCCGACCTGTTTTTTACTGACCTTGAAAACGGCGAGCAGGTAGATTTTACAGGCTTCTCACCTCTTGATTTTTATTATGAAGAAAAAGAGTACGTGCCCCAGTTTGGGTCAAAGACCTTCCCTGGCAACTTTACAATTGTGCCCGTTGTAGCACCGGAAAATGCTGTCGAATCGATACTCGAACTCATAAATTCTGCAAGCGAAACTCTTTACATCGAGGAATTTTATGTGTACCGTTTCTGGGGCTCCAAGAAGAACGGTTATGTCGATAATCCATTTCTTGAAGCCTCAATCGATGCCGCGAGACGGGGCGTTGAGGTGAAAATTCTGCTTGACTCAACATGGTACAACATAGAGGAAGACGACCTCACAAGCAACTTCAATACAGCAAAGTATGTAAACGGCATTGCAGCTGACGAGGGCCTC
>JAHJSX010000025.1 GCA_018830205.1 archaeon
AGCTTTGAAATCTCATGCTTTAGTTTTCCAATATCTTTTTCGTGTTCTTTATTCTCTTTCAAAAGTTCCTCTATGTCGCTTTTTGCGGCGGATGCCCCTTCAAGGGCCTGCGATTTTCTGTCCTCAAGAAGCTTTGTGTCGCTTTTTGTCGTCTCGAACCTATCGTCGTGATACTTCATCTCGTTTTTTGCCCTTTCAACCTCTTTAAAAACAGAAAAGTGCTCGGTCTCCTCTTTTAGCACAATGTCTGAGTTTAGCTTCTCCACTTCCTTTCTTTTTACAGCGAGTTTCTCGGAAAGTGTGTCAATGTAGTTCTGGAGCTTGTCTGTCCTTTTTTCGTGCTCTGCCTTGCGTGCCTCGTGCTTTTTTGAATCTTCAGCTATCTTTAGCTGCTTTGAATGTAGCACTGTTCCCTTTTTCGCCCTTATCTCGCCTTTTAGTTCCTCGTGGCGAAGCGCGTCCTGCCTATCTTTTTCAAGCCGCTTCATCTGGGTCCTGACCTCCCGCAGCACTGCTCCAGCGTTAGATACATTGTCGGATACCTTCTCAAGCTCCCTCAATGCTTTTCTTTTTTTGTCGTCGTACTCGGCAATGCCTGCAATCTCATCAATTATCCCTCGGCGCTCTACCGCATCCATGTCTATGATTCTTGTCACATCGCCCTGCAGCACTATGTTGTGGCCGTCTGGATGCACGTTGGCAGGCGCGAGCACGTCCAGAATCTCGTTTCGCGTTGTCCGCTTTCCATTGAGCCTGTAAACGCTGCTCCCGGTAAGGTCTATGGTGCGGGAAATCTTTATCTCCTTTGAATCAATCGGGATGTCGCGCGCGGCATTGTCTAGGTACAAGGTTACAGATGCCTGCTTGGAGGGTTCTCCCTTTTTCCCGCCGTTGAAAATCAAGTCGCTGAAGCGCTCTGCACGAAGGCTCTTCGAGGAGCTTCTGCCAAGGACAAAACATATCGCGTCCACGATGTTGCTCTTGCCCGAGCCGTTTGGCCCGACAATCGCCGTAAAACCCGACGGGATGGGTATGGAAATACGCCTGAAAGACTTGAAGTTCCGCAGTGAAACGCGTGAGATGTGTATCATTGATTAGGACTTGTAAAGAAGGTATAAATTATTTTGCTTTTTACGGCCATTTCTGATACCAGAAAAGGTTCAATCCGTCAAGATAAGTACCATATGTACCGTTGGGCGGCGCGGATATCGTCCTTAATTCAGGGTATTTGAAATTATTTAATGTTAACATTTCCGGATATAAACAGAAAATGGCAAAAATTAAAACGATAAACTATCGGTTTTTTGGAATCATTGTTGTTGCTGCCCTTTTGGCTGGATGCACGGGTGGGGCTTCGAACAATAGCGCCGGAGAACCGACGAAAAGCGGCTACGAGTTTTACAGCGTCGAAGAACAAACCCCTATTTTCATATCCTACTACAACTCGATAAAACTGACACCCGCGCAGGAGAAAATAAAAAACGATGCGCTTTCAAGAATGCCTGCCCCCTGCTGCACTGACTACTCCATGGCCAGCTGCTGCTGTCCCTGCAACTTTGCAAAAAGCACCTGGGGGCTTGCGGCCCATCTTATCGTGAACGAAGGATACAATGCTGACCAGGTAGAGGATGCAGCCAACACGTGGATTGCCTTTGCCTATCCCAATGGCTACGAAGGAGATGCCTGCTACGAAGGCAGATGTGGTGTCGAATTCGAAAATGACGGCTGCGGCGGCATGACCGAGCAGTTGATAATCTAAGAAACGCGAGAATCCGTAAACTTTAAACCTCCGCGGCCCTAAATCAGGGCATGGATGTCCTAATTAAGAACGGTCTAGTCCTGACCATGGACAAGCGCAGGCGGATTCTTAAAAATACGTCTATTGGCATAACTGACGGCAAAATAACTGACATCGCTGAAGACCTTAAAGGCGAGGCAGACTTCGTTATCGATGCAAGTGATAAAATCGTCATGCCGGGCCTCATAAACGCCCACACGCACCTTCCCATGACGCTCCTGCGCGGCATGGCAGACGACCTGCCGCTTGATAAGTGGTTGAATGAGGAGATATGGCCAATCGAGGCGCAGCTTGAGGCAAAGCACGTCTACGCGGGGGCGCTTCTTGGGTGTCTTGAGATGATACAGTCGGGCACCACCTGCTTCAACGACATGTACTTTTTCATGGACGAGGTGGCACGAAGCTGCAAAGAAACTGGCATACGGGGCTGCATCTCGCACGCGATGTTTGACTTCGGCGACACCTCAAAAATACCCGAAATGCTGGGGCATGGCAAAGACAATATCTCAAAATACAAAAATGGACTGGTCAGGGCCTTCGTGGCCCCGCATGCGCCGTACACCTGCTCGCAGGAGCTTCTATTAAAAGCAAAGGAACTAGCTGAAGAAAACGAGACGCGCCTGCATATACACATAGCCGAGTCACAAAAGGAGGTAAATGATTCAATAGAGCAAAAGGGTGCGCCGCCGTTCGAATATCTTGATAAAATCGGGTTTTTGGACGAGAATGTGATAGCGGTGCACTCGGTCTGGGCAAGCGAAAAAGAGATTGGAATAATGAAAAAGCGAGGCGTAAAAGTCGCGCACAATCCGATAAGCAACATGAAGCTTGCAAGTGGAGTCGCACCTGTACCTGAATACCTAAAGAAAGGCATCTGTGTTGCCCTTGGGACAGACGGGGCCGCAAGCAACAACAACCTCAGTATGTTTAGTGAGATGAAGACCTGTGCACTGCTTCACAAGATAAGCAATATGGACCCTTCCACAGTTCCCGCATACAGTGTCCTTGAGTCTGCCACGATAAACGGCGCCAGGGCGCTCGGCATGGAAGAGGAAATCGGCTCCATCGAAGTGGGCAAAACCGCAGATATTATACTTGTGAACCTGAAAAGTGCAAACATGACCCCCCTTACCAATCCTGTTTCTCATATCGTATACGCCGCCAAGGGCTCTGATGTGAACTCGGTGATAGTTGACGGCAGGATACTGATGCAGGACAGGGAGCTTAGAACACTTGATTTGGAAGATGTCTTGAAGTTCGCAAACGAGGAAGCCAGAAAGCTCTTTTTGAAGGCCGGAAAGGAAGATAAGCTGTTTTAAAGTTACGCCTGTTCCCTGTATACCTTCTTGCACTCTTCAAGCGTCTCGATGTCCTGGCAGATTGTTCCCTGCTTCATCTCATCAAATATCTGCTTTTTCTTTGCGTTGACCTTTGGAACCGTGTTTTTCTCGACATATCCGCGGATGAATCCTGGCACTTCATCTGTCACAACCGGCTCCTCATCAAGCGTGAAACATGACTCGTAGTCCTTCTGTTCGATGCACATTTTAACAAGCTCCTTTTTATGCTCGCAGAAGGCCCTGATTTTTCCCTTCGGAGCTATTGAACAGTCGCATTTTGTGGAATCGTCCATGCACTCAAGAATCATGGCCCCGACCTTCCTTGCTGCGTTTCCCTTTGAGGCACTCGCCCTTGCATCCCTTAGCTTGCCAATCATTGTATCAAGAGGGCCGGTCATGAAATATGGCATCCCCTCTGGGAGATTTGGAGCCGCTTCAAGCGTTGTGCATGCGTCGTAGTCATCGGCGTAGCACCTTATCTGGAGCTCCTTCATCCGCTCGCAAAAGGCGGCGGCATATTCGGGAACGGTATCGCACTCGCATTCTTCAGGACTGCTTATGCACTGCGTGATTATCTTTGCCGCTCCTCTCGTCGCTTTTTCCTTTTCTGCCTCGACATAAGAACTGTAAGTCTTCGCAAAGTACTGGCCAAGCCATGGAGGCATCCCGGTGGGGTAGATTTCTGTGTCCTCCAATTTCTCGCAGTAATAACCCTTGTACTTGCAGTCAAGGCCGTAGCCCTTCTGGACCTCGCAAAAAGTAACATATTCTTCCTCAGGAAGCCCAAGTTCGCTGCAGTCGCATTCATCAACGTCCCTGAAGCACTTGCTGAGTGCCCCTTTGATTGCACTGTCTATTTGGCCAAGCGCCTCGGACTTTTTGGCCTCGCACTGTGCCTTTGCCTCTGCAATTTCTATCTCGGAGCAGTCGCATGCGACCGGGTTTTCCCTGCATGCCGCTTCTATCCTCTCTTTCATCTCGCGGCCCCTTGAAAGCTCTTCTTCGCACTGTGCTCTTCCTTTCTCGTTTTCAATTGAATCGCAACTGCAACCCTCAAGGTCGGCAATGCATTCGGCTATCTTCTCGGTCTTCTGCTTCTGCGCCTCGTATTTTGCATCGATTACGGCCAGCTCACACTCGTCGCGTCCCTGGGGGCTTTCAATCTGCGAGCAGTCGCAGGCATCTATATCCTTCCTGCACTCTGCCTCAATCTCTGCCCTTTGCCCCTCCATCTTTTCAATGCCTGCCTGGCGTTGTGATTCGCAGCTATTTCTTTCCTGAACGCATTTGTCATAAGCCTCCTGGGCCTGCGGGTCTTCAGCCTCCAGCAGGTCCTCGCAGGGTATGCCGTCGCATGAGCATGAATATGGGTCTGCCATGCACTGCGCCGTTATCTCCTCCTTCATTGCAAGCGCTGCGGCCTTGGCCTCGGCTATCTGTGCCGCTCTGTCGTCCTCCTGTGCCGCCAGAAGCGGGAGTGAAAAAAACAATGCTAGCATTACAAAAAGCTGTGCCCTCTTTCCGATGCCTGTCATGATAAAATAGTTGATGTTTTATGTATATAAATTCAACTCTTTTGGGCGCCGTTGCCCACTGTGAGATCTTGCGCTATCTGGAAGATGAAGACAGCGCTCGCGTTGCCCTGGCAGTCGAGAGTGACATCGGTTGGTATTATCAAGCCAGTGCCCCATTTGTAAACACCGGGGGTGAGTGTCATCCCGCCGATATTTCCGGCTCCGAGTTCAGTGACATTGGGCGCTCGCCCGGCGGCATCGGTGTAAGCTGTTTCCATGTCGCTTATAGCCGTAGTCATAACAGATGGCGTTGGGGGCGTATAGTCGGCTGCATATATTTTTCCAGTCACTAAAGATGATGTCGAAAATTGATTAGAGGAATCCATTATTAACCCAAATCCAGTAATGGCAGTGCTGTCGATTGGGCTCACTCCAATGTCTCCAACAATTGAGGTGGTTCCAGTGGTTGAAACCCCTGATTTTGTCAATATAACAAAATTGCCGGCTGTTCCGAGGTTCACTGCTGCTTGCGCACTGCCAGTTGCGGGAGTGGGAGTTGTGGGAGTACCGCCGCCGCCGCCGCCGCCAGTTGAGGGGGGGTAAGTTGAAGGAGGAGGGGTTGTAGTTTTAGGAGTTGTAGTTGAGGGGGGAGGTG
>JAHJSX010000026.1 GCA_018830205.1 archaeon
AGTCGACATTGACGACGAGATGCCAAGCGACGAAATCGCAAAGAAGGTCGACCTCGTTGACAAACTCATGGTTGAGCGAATTGGACAGGAGCTGACCCTTCAGGGCATTGCCGTGAGGTCAAAATCGAACGACGAAACAAAGTTTGGAGACGCAGTCATTACAGCGATGGAGAATTCAGAGCTCCCTCTTGTACTCTGCAGCCTGAACCCCGCGCTTCTGGAGGTTGCACTTGAAATTTCGTCTGAGAAAAAGCCGCTGATTTATGCTGCGACAAAGGAGAATTTTGAAAAGGTGGCAGATTTAGCTCTAAAATACAATTGCCCGGTAGTCGCTTCTTCTCCAGGCGATGTTCAGGGGCTTTTGAACATTGTAACAGATTTGATGAACAAGGGAATTGAGGACATTGTCCTTGATGTCGGCACATACCCGCTTGGCGAGAAATTTGGGTTGATGCTTGACAATCTCGCTGCCCTCAGGCGCCTTGCCATAGAGGACAAGGTAAAAGAGGCAGGGTTCCCGATACTCGGCGTCCCTCTTGTGGCATGGCTCGCAGAGTCTGACCCTGTAAAAGGCGGCGTGGCAGAAGCAACGCTTGCAGCATCCCAGTCTTTAAAATACTGCGATGCTTTGATTATCCATTCACCCGAAATTTGGGAGCTTCTTCCGATTTTGACGCTCAGGCAGAATGTCTATACTGACCCGAGGGTCCCGATATCGGTGGATGCGGGATTATATACAATCGGGAAGCCCGATGAGAACTCACCGGTGCTCATGACAACAAACTTTGCCCTCACATATTATACTGTGGCCTCCGACCTTGAGGCAAGCGGCGTCAACGCTTATCTTCTGGTAGTTGACACGGAGGGACTTGCGGTGGAGCCTGCAATGGCCGGGTCAAAACTTACGCCAAGCGTGGTAAAGGATGCGCTGAGTTCATCTGGTGCCGAAAGCAAGGTCAATCACAAAACTATGGTTATCCCTGGAATGGCGGCTAGAATCAGCGGCGAGGTTGAGGAGGAAACAGGCTGGGATGTGAAGGTAGGCCCAATCGATTCCTCAAGGATACAGGCGTTTTTGGATAAAGAAAAAGAGAAGGCCTAAAAGAGGTCGTCCACGAACTTTCCAATCTCTTCCATATCACGCTTTATTTTCTCCTGGGTCTTTCCAAGGGCCCTTTCCTTCATTTTCGTCTTCTTTTCCTTGTAGGTTTCTAGGTCGCGCAAAAGCCTCTTTGCTGCTAGCTCATGGAACTCTGACATGCTCGCAAAAAGGCCCCGCTTTACGAGGTCCCTTATCTTTTCCTTGTCATCTTCTGGAATTTTGGCTGAGATTCGTGCGTATTTCATTTTAACCAAGCTTCCCTGCTTCCCCCCTCAGGAGGGTGCGGTATTCTTTGTGAATCTTTATTACCTCACTCGTGTCAGTGCCGATTACGTGGTAGCGGGGAGGTGTTATGTCTTTTGGAATCGTGCCTGCTACATCAGCTGGCATTGCATTTAATATCTCTTCTATTGACGCATTTTCGAGTCTCTTTGCTGTGGCAATGGCATTTTCTCGTCCCCCTTCCTTGAAGGCGTTTATTATTGGCAAGAGGAATCTCTGGTCGACGTTTGCGACAGCGATGTCTGCGTAGGGAATCGAGTATTCATTGCCGTTGAAAGCGATGGCGAGGCCACCTTTTTCCCTGATTGTTTCAAGCATTTTAAAGTCAGTGATGCTGTCGCCTACGGCAATGGCGCCGCTTAGGTCATCACTATCTGCAAACTTCATCATAGCATCGACCTTTCTCGCCCCCCCGCAGACCGTGACTTCGTTGAATATCTCGCCGAGCTTGTTTTCCTGAAGGGCGCCGAAAAAGAACCCGTCAAGCTCGGCCTTGACCCTTTGTTCATCACTCCCGGGGTAAAGCTCGCCAAGTATTTTTTCTTCTGCATCCCCCACCACTTTAAGGTCAACGTCTGAAAACTGCAGGTGGTAGTCATCAAGCGGCATTTTGGTGCAGGCAACCCTTTTGCTCTCAACACCAACCTGCCTTGCAATGTTGTGCGCGTGCTGCTCGTAGCTTGTCGATATTATATAGACGTCCCAGCCATCTGCTTTTAGAAAAGCGACAACGTCTTTTACGCCTGGCACAATTCCTGCCTCTTTTGAAACATCCCTTATGTCGCACTCTGAGATTTTGTTATAGATTAAAAAGGGGACAATGAGCTTCAGGGTGTCCCCTGGCTCGTAGTTCTCGCGCCCCTCAAGCGTCAAAATGTCGTCATATTTGCTTATGACCTCGAAGATGCGCTCCCCCTCCCTTGCAAGCCCAAGCACCTCGTATGCGTTGTCCTGGGGCGAAAGCGGACCCTCAAGGTCAAAGAATATCTTCACCATGACGGGGTTTAATCGGGCGCGGTTCTATTTAATATTTTACTCTTCGCTGCCCTTGCTGAACGTTCCTGCAGCCGCTATTACGTCGTCTATTCGAAGAATCATATTGACAACTTCAACAGCCGATTTGATTGTGTGCATCCTGACGGCAAGCGGCTCGATGACGCCAAGCTGGTACATGTCAACGGCCTTCCCGCTTGCAAGGTCAATGCCCGCGGATTTTTCACCTTTCTCATGCGCGGCCCTGAGTGCAATAAGCGAGTCAATGGGGTCAAGCCCTGCGTTTTCTGCCAAGGTCTTTGGTATGACCTCCATAGCGTTTGCGAACTCCAGCACTGCGAGCTGCTCGCGCCCGCCGACGCTGTTTGCGAATTTTTTCAGTTTCTTGGACACTTCTATCATGGTGGCGCCCCCGCCCGGGAGAATCCTATTGTCCTCAAGCGTGTCCTTTACGACGCTTATGACATCGTCAAGGGAGCGCTCCACTTCGCTTACGATGTGTTCTGTCCCCCCTCTAACAAATAAGGTCACAGCGCTTGGGTTCTTGCAGCCCTCGACAAAAATGTAATTTTCCTTGCTGACCTTGCGCTCCTCGACCGTTTGGGCATACCCTAAGTCACTTTTGGTCATGTCGTGAATTGAAGTAACGATGTTTGCGCCCGATGCTTTTGAGAGTATTTTCATATCGTCGCCCGAGACGCTTGCGACTCCCAAAATCCCTTCCTTTGCCAGGAAGTACTTGGCAGTGTCATCAATGCTTTTCTGGCAGAAAAGGCAGTTCGCTCCGGTCTTTTTAATGGCCCCCACCATCTCACGCAGTGCACTCTCTTCTTCGTCCAGAAACATCTGCAGCTGGTCAGGGGACGTTATATGGACCTTCGCGTCGGTCTCTGTCTTCTTTATCTTGATTTCCGTGCCAAGGAGCGCTATTTTTGCGTCTTTTACAGACTTTGGCATCGAGTTGTGGGTCCGCTCCTTGTCTATGACAATGCCTTTTATGAGCTCTGACTGCCCTGTCGAAGCGCCGGTCTGCTTCTGGATTTTTATGTTGTTTTTGTCAACCTTTATTTTGCCTTTTTCCTTCTCTGCAACAAGATTAACAGCCTCGACCGCCAGGTCTGCTAGGTGGTCTTTTGCCGTAATCCCCGGGGCCTTCGAGTTAAGCGCGACAACCGCGAGCTTTTTCAGGGTCTTTTTGTCGCCTGCTTCGACCTTTATCGACAATTCCTCAAGGATTCTCGCAGCCTCTTCCGCAGCCATCTTGTAGCCCTTTACAACGACTGTTGCATGCACGTTCAGGTCAAGCAGCTCTTCTGCCCTCTTGAGAAGCTCTCCTGCGATTACAACAGCACTCGTCGTGCCGTCGCCGACCTCATTTTCCACATTCTTTGATAGGTCCACCATCATCTTGGCCGCGGGATGCTTGACATCCACTTCCTTAAGGATTGCGGCCCC
>JAHJSX010000004.1 GCA_018830205.1 archaeon
TGCCTGATGTTAAATTCGAGAAGCCAACAGGTTTTCTTGAAGACCGAAACCGGCTTTCTTCAACCGATGTAAGAGAGCGTCTTGAAAGGATTACCGATGTGGACGCGGAAGTAATGGGATTTGACCTTGATGTCGCAAGGCCAGAATGGATGACTATTACGGTCCTTCCGGTGCCGCCGGTTACTGTCAGGCCCTCGATTACGCTTGAATCAGGGGAAAGGAGCGAGGACGACCTCACGCACAAGCTTGTGGACATCCTTAGGATTAACCAGAGGCTTCTGGAAAATGTAGAAGCCGGTGCACCGCAGCTAATTGTAGAAGACCTGTGGGAATTGCTCCAATATCATATAACCACATACCTTAACAACGAAGTTGCAGGTGTGCCGCCCGCAAGACACCGCTCGGGAAGGCCGCTTAAAACACTTACCCAGCGGCTTAAAGGCAAAGAGGGCAGGTTCAGGAGCAATCTAAGCGGCAAGAGGGTAAATTTCTCGGCAAGAACTGTAGTTTCTCCTGACCCAAACATTGGAATAAACGAGGTCGGGGTCCCGGAGCAAATTGCACGTGAATTGACTGTTCCAATGAGGGTTACGTCACGTAACCTGGAACTTGCAAAGCAGTTGGTTTTAAACGGTCCTGATAACTATCCTGGCGCTAACTATGTGGAGAGGGGAGATGGCATGAGGATAAAGCTTGGACAGGTGAAAAAGGTAGAGGAAATTATAGACAAGATAGAGGTCGGGTGGAAGGTTCACAGGCACTTTAAGAATGGGGATGTTGTGCTCTTTAACAGGCAGCCCTCCCTTCACAGGATGAGCATTATGGCTCACGAAATCGTGGTAATGCCATACAAGACATTCCGTATCAACCTGTGTGTTTGCCCGCCATATAACGCTGACTTTGATGGAGACGAGATGAATCTCCATGCGATACAGGGCGAAGAAGCACGGGCCGAAGCAAAAATACTGATGGGTGTGCAAGAGCAGATACTCTCACCAAGGTTTGGAGGGCCTATTATCGGAGGAATCCACGACCATATCTCTGGTGCATACCTGATGACAAAGCCAGGTATGAAATTTACAAAGCGCGAAGCGTTTAATATGGTGTATGGCTCGGGAATTGAAAAGGAGCTGCCAGAGCCACTTTCAAAGGATGGAATGTATACCGGCCAGGAAATATTTGGGCTTCTTTTGCCAGAGGAAATGAACCTTGCCTACAAAGCGAAGATATGCAAAAACTGCGAGGTCTGCGAAGAAGAACTGTGCCAGTATGGTGCATATGTAGTCATAACAAACGGAAAATTGGTCACGGGTGTGATGGATGAAAAGTCGTTTGGCGCGTTCGCAGGTGAAATACTTGACAGGATTGTAAAGGATTTTGGAACTGACGCGGCCAGGGACTTCCTTGACAAGGCGACTAGGCTGGTTATAAAAGCGATTACCTTAAAGGGCTTCTCTACAGGTATTGACGACGAGGACATTCCAGAAGAAGCGGCCGAGAGGATAGAAGAAGTGCTTGATGCTGCAGAAGAAGATGTTGATAAACTTATAGCTGCATATCACGAGGGCATCCTCGAGCAACTGCCTGGCAGGACCATAAAAGAAACGCTTGAAATGAGAATCATGGGGACTCTCAGCGAAGCGAGGGACAGGACAGGCGGGCTTGCAAATGAGTACATGGAAAGAGAGGCCGAGCAGAAGAAAAAAGAGAATAGTGCAAGGAGTATGGCAGTCACTGGTGCTAGGGGGAGCTTACTGAATCTGACGCAGATGTCAGCCTGTGTTGGCCAGCAGGCGGTCCGTGGCGAGAGGATAATGAGAGGTTATGTTGGAAGAACCCTTCCTCACTTCAAACAGGGAGATATAGGCACAGAAGCGAAGGGTTTTGTGCGGTCATGCTACAAAAAGGGGCTTGCTCCGATTGAATATTTCTTCCACTCCATGGGTGGGCGGGAAGGTCTTGTAGACACTGCTGTAAGGACATCGCAAAGCGGGTACATGCAGCGAAGGCTCATAAATGCCCTGCTTGACCTAAAAGTCGAGTACGACACAACGGTTAGAGACACAAGAGGCGTCATAGTGGAATTCAAACACGGTGAAGACGGGGCCGACCCGTCAAGAACCGACTGGGGCGATATCGTTGACGTAAATAAGGTAATTCGTACAATTGTAAAACAGAGGAAGGCGTGAAAATGGCTGGATATCTAACTGATGCCCAAATCAAAAAAAGGATTGAGGATATTAAAGGGGAATTCCCCGAGAGCCTCAACATGAAACTTGAAAATGCGCTTCTTGAAACAGGAGTCAGCGGGAGCGAGTTCGAAGCGATATTAGACGAAGTGAGGAGGAGATACGAGTATTCCCTTGTAGAACCAGGTGAGGCGGTAGGAATCGTGGCAGCCCAGAGTCTAGGTGAGCCTGGTACACAGATGACCATGCGAACCTTCCACTACGCAGGTGTTGCCGAACTTAACGTAACACTTGGTCTTCCCAGGATTATCGAGATTGTCGATGCCAGAAAAGTCCCATCCACGCCCACAATGACGGTTTATCTTGAGGAGGGCTATGCTAGCGACAAGGAGAAGGCAAAAGGTGTAGCAAAACAAATCGAAGCCATAACTGTGGGTGATATCCTTGAGCGGTCTGAAACCGACCTTATCGACTCAAAAATAACGCTGGTTCTTGATAAATACGAGATGAAACGGAGAGACCTCTCAGCTGAAGAGGTAGTTGAACAGATTAGCAAAGTGAAGACCATTAAGGCAGATAAGATTGAATGGGAAAGGGGCAAGGTATTTTTGAAATTCTCGAAGGTCTCAATGAAAGACTTGAGAAAGGTTGTAGTAAAGGTAAAAGATGTGTACCTCCGGGGAATTAAGAATATCAATAGGGTTGTAATGAGAAAAGAGGGCGGAGTATACATAATCTATACAGAGGGCTCAAACCTAAAAGAGGTGCTAAAAATTGAGGGTGTGACGATAGGCAAGACAAAAACAAACGACATCCTTGAGATTTCCAAAGTGCTCGGAATTGAGGCAGCAAGGAATGCAATCATAAACGAGGCCCTGGACACGCTGGATGAGCAGGGTCTCCGTGTCGACGTGAGGCATATAATGCTTATCTCTGACATGATGTCGGTTGACGGCAGTGTAAAGGCCATAGGCAGGCACGGAGTCTCAGGCCAGAAGGCCTCGGTGCTGGCAAGAGCGGCATTCGAGATTACAGTTGACCATCTACTGAAAGCAGGAATCAGAGGAGAAGTTGAGGAGCTTGCGGGCATTGTTGAGAATGTTATAGTAGGCAAGCCAGTGGTGCTTGGTACAGGTATGGTTGAACTCGTGATGAACAGAGAACTTGAACAAAAGAGGGCATAAAATGAACGTTGAAAAGGAGATAAGGGCGGCTGTTGACACTGGGGATGTCATAATGGGGGAAAGAGAAACCCTGACGGCTGTTAAATCAAAAGGCGTTGAACTCGTGATATGCGCCGCAAACTGCAAAGCGGAGCTAAAGGAGGAACTTCTAAAGCATGCAAACGTTGGTGGGATTCCTGTGTATGTGTTTGGCGGTTCATCGCTTGAGCTTGGAGCTGTTTGCGGAAGGCCGCATTTGATATCCATGCTTGGTATCGTGGGTGCAGGTGACTCGGACGTCCTTAAACTTAGAGGGTAATATATGGACTCGAAACTTACAGTGGATGAGATGTGGTATGTGACCACATTCGAGGACACAACAGGTGCCTCTGTAAAGGACTGCATTAAAAACTCGGATGAAATTATTTTCGTTGTTAAAAAAGGAGATATGGGTCTGGCAATCGGAAAGAATGGAGCAAACATTAATCGCGCACGAGAGAAACTTGGTAAAAAGATTGAAGTAATAGAGCACTCCGATGACCCGGTCGAATTTGTAAAAAGGCTGTTCCACTCCCTTAGAGTGGAAGATGGCCAGATGGCAGGCGAAAACGATAAAGTGATTCGCGTAAGCATCGATGAACGCGACAAGAAGATGGCGATAGGTTTAAAAGGAAAAAAGCTCTCCAAAGTGAAGATGCTTGCAAAAAGGTTTCACGGTATTGAAGACGTAATAATTGATTAGGGACGAAAAAATGGCAAAGAAGAGCACAGGTGAATTTGCAGGAAAGAAGCTCAAAAAGAGGAGACAAAAGTACAGATGGAATTCTCCAAAATACAAAAGCAGGGTGCTAAAGCTAAAAGAGAAGTCAAATCCTCTTGAAGGTTCGCCAATGGCACGAGGTATTGTGCTTGAGAAGGTCGGAATCGAGGCAAAGCAGCCAAATTCTGCCATAAGAAAATGCGTGCGAATCCAGCTTATAAAAAGCGGCAGGCAGGTCACGGCATTTGCTCCTGGTGTTGGGGCAATAAACTTCATAGACGAGCACGACGAAGTGACGATAGATGGGATAGGGGGAAGAAAAGGCGGAAGCATGGGAGATATACCGGGCGTACGTTTCAAGGTAATAAAAGTAAATAATGTTTCTCTTGTAGAGATGGTAAGGGGCAGAAAAGAGAAACCAATCAGGTGATTAAGTTGTTAAAAGTTTTTGGCATATGGGACACAAGTGATGTCGCGGTTAACGACCCGGGTCTCGAGAGGCATATAAATACTGAAAATGTATTTCTCCCGCACAGCGGAGGGCGGCATGCGAAAAAGCCCTTTGGCAAGTCTGAGGTTTCAATTATTGAAAGGCTTATAAACAGGATGGGGATAACCGGGCATGAAGGAAAAAAACACAAGCGCACAAGCGGCCGCAACACAGGCAAAAAGCATATGCATAATAAAATTGTCAAAGAGGCGTTCGTTATCATTGAGAAAAAAACCAAGAAAAACCCGGTGCAGGTACTGGTGGACGCCCTTGTAAATGCTGCTCCCAGAGAAGATACGACCAGGATAAAATACGGTGGGGTGGCCTATCATCAAAGCGTTGACATCTCGCCGCAAAGGCGGCTTGGACTTGCCCTTAAATTTATCACTGTCGGAGCTGCAAAAGCTGCTTTTAAGAAGAAAAAGCCTATTTCAGCAAGCCTTGCCGATGAAATTATGGCGGCTGCAGATTACGACATGAAATGTTACTCTATTTCTAAAAAGGAAGAGCTTGAAAGAATCGCAAAAGCTGCAAGGTGATTGGTGTGGGAAGAAGAGAACGAATGGCTGAAAATATATCCAAGCTCATGGACGACCCTAAGCACATCAGAAACATGGGCATTGTGGCCCATATCGACCACGGCAA
>JAHJSX010000027.1 GCA_018830205.1 archaeon
TCCCGATTGTTATGTCGTCGTAACTGTTCACAAGCTTTGAAATTTCCTCTTCACCAATCATCATATCAAAATATGTCAAAGCGGTATTTAAGTTTTGAGGAATCATGAATCTTTTCCCGATGTGACAAACATTTATATATTGTAAAATTTAACACGATTTACAATGACAAATAGGTACGCCTTTGTTGGAGTACCCTGCGACATCGAGGCTCTTCGAAAAGTTGAAGCTTATTCTTCTTTGCGGAACCAAAACTGGGTCGGTGATGTAGCTCTCCAGGTAGGGCTGTTTTGCAGGGAGAACTGGGCCTTCACGTGTTTCAGGGCCCTCATAGAGGATGACTTCGGTGTAAAGCTCGAAGACGTCAAAAAATTCGATATTAAAAAAGGCAAAATTATTGGTCATAAAAAAGATGGCAGCACCCTTGAATTCCCTCTTGGGAAATCAAGACCCTATGTACGTGTTGGCTGCCACGTGTGCCTGGACTTTGCGGCCGAGCTTGCAGACATTTCTGTTGGGGCAGTTGGGTCTCCTGCAAATTGGAGCACTGTAATCTGCAGGACAAAGAAAGGCAAAGAGATTTTTGAAGGTGCGGCCCGCGAAGGATACATCGAGGCAAAACCAATTGAAGAAGTAAAGCCCGGTACAATGCTTGTAAAAAAACTCACTGAAGAAAAGCGCACAGAAAACCTTGAAGAGGCGAAAAAGAGGGGCGAGAAGGGCGCCAGCGTATTGCACATAAAAACCCTGGGCCAGAGTGAACTTGCAAAAGACGAAGGCAAAAACTTCGATGATTTGACTAGCGATGTTATTGATGCAGGTGCCTGCATTGCATGCGGCACATGCGAGGCGGTCTGCCCCGAGGGATGCGTAAAGGTCGTTGACCAGAGGCCAGAACTCACTGGCAAATGCAAGGATGACTGTACGGACTGCTATTTCCTCTGCCCAAGGACGTCTCTGCCGCAAATCGCGCTCGAAGATATGTTTTTCGAAGAGGATGCCAAGCGGGAAACTGGCGTTGGCAGGCACCTTGGCATTTACGCTGCGAGGGCCAAAGACGAGGGCACGCTTGAAAAAGGGCAAGACGGGGGGGCAGTCGTTGCAATGCTCTCATATGCGCTTGACAAAGGACTGCTTGACGGCGTCGTTTCTCCAAAATCAGGAGTTGACCCGTGGAATCCAGAGCCAGTACTTTCAAAAAATAAAGAAGATTTGAAAAAGACAAGCGGGACCATATATTCACATTCTGTAACTATCCCATTTCTAAAACGCGAGGCAACAAAATGAAGGAGATTAGATTCCATGGGCGAGGTGGACAGGGTGCCGTTACAGCGGCCGACATTCTTGCAACATCAGCATTTTACGATGGAAAATTCTGCCAGGCTTTCCCCTTTTTCGGTGTGGAGCGAAGAGGGGCCCCGGTCATGGCATTTGCAAGAATAGATGACAAATTCATAAGGCAGAGATGCCAGATTTATGAGCCAGACTACATAGTGGTGCAGGACGCCACCCTTCTTGATGTGTTGGATGTTGCGCAGGGTTTAAAATCAAATGGCAAGGCAATCATAAACACTGAGAAGGAAAAGAGTAAGTTGAACTTGAAAACCGATGCAGAAGTCCACACAGTAAATGCCACGAAAATCGCGCTTGATGTTCTTGGGGTGCCAATAGTAAACACGGCAATGCTTGGTACGTTCGCTGCTGTGACTGGCGAGGTGACTCTCGATTCACTCAAGAAGGCCATCAACAAGAGGTTCCCGGAAAAGCTCGCGGCAAAGAACATAAGTGCAGTTGAGACCGCTTACAATTCATCAGGTGGCACGTCATGAAAATATCACTTGGCGGCCACATAAAAGATGGTGGCAACACCACCAACACAAAGACAGGCGGATGGAGGACATTCAAACCAATCATCGACATGAAAAAATGCATAGACTGCGGCAGCTGCTGGATTTTCTGCCCTGATGCAAGCGTAAAGCGCGAGGCGGGCGAATACACCGTCGATTTAGACTTTTGCAAGGGCTGCGGCATCTGCGCAAACGAGTGCCCCGTAGGGGCGATTGAAATGATTCTGGAGGAAAAGTAAGAATGCCCGAGCGAGATGTCATACACGGCAGCCTGGCAGCGGCCCTTGGGGCGAAACTTTGCAACGTAGATGTAATAGCGGCTTATCCCATAACACCCCAGACGCA
>JAHJSX010000028.1 GCA_018830205.1 archaeon
GACCTCATTATTTCAGAGTCCACAAGAGATACATGGGGATAGTGGAGCAGGTGCCCCCTGGTATCTGTCCGATATTTGAAATTTGAGGAATAAAGGCCAAGGGACTGTTTTGCCATCCCTGCACCCATAGTGTTTCGTGGAGCGGAATTGTATTCAGGGAATGGCAGTACTGCAGTACATACTCCGAGCATGAAAATAGGGTCAATTTCCAGATGTGTGTGTTCCTTTGTCAAATCATCTGGCTTCATTGCAATATATGTATTCTCTTCTTCATCCGAATCGATATACTCTATAATCCCCATTGAAACCAGGTCGTCCCAGGTCATCTCATTATTTTTAAGTGCCTCGATGTGGGATTCTTTAAGCGCCACCTTTCCCTTTGATACTACAATCAGCGGGCGTCTCGCACGTCCCGCGTCAGTATTTACGTAAATCTCGTGCGTACCTGCGTCATATGAAACATTGGTCTGGCCGGAAATCTTTCCTTTCCTTCTTAGTTCCCTAATGTTTTCTATAAGTTCTTCAGGTTTTTTAAAGGTCCCGATTAGGTTCCCGTTGACATAAACATTGGATTCCATTTTACTTTCCCTTGCCTATGGGTTTTACTCCCATTTCAAACAGTTTTGGTGATATTTCACTCTCATCGTAACCAGTTGAAAATTCGCATGCAAGTGCCAGGTTCTTTACAAGCCCGCAGTTCGGGCCCTCTGGGGTCTCGCTTGGGCAAATCTTGCCAAATTGGGTAGGATGTAAATCCCTGGCCTCAAAATGCGGCTGGGACCTTGAAAGCGGAGATATTACACGCCTTAGATGAGACACGACTGATAGGTAGTTTGTTCTGTCAAGAAGCTGGCTCACACCCGCCCTGCCGCCTACCCAGTTGCCTGTAGCAAGCGCATGCCGGATGCGTTCAGTGAGGATATCAGAACGCACAGCCGTTGCAATGGAGGGCTCTTTACCTCTTACAACAGACCGCTCAAGCTGGTATTTTATATCACGCGTCAGGTTGTAGAATGAAACCCTCAAAAGATCTTCCATGAGGTCTCCAGCAAGCCGCAGCCTCTTGTTTGCGTAGTGGTCTTTGTCATCTTCCCCCCTTTTGTCTGCTTCGAGTTCAAGTACTCGAAGTACCATCCTGCCAAGATAATACGCCTTTCGTATCCTGTCCTGGGGCTCGACCCCTATATGGGGTAAGAGGTATCTGTCAATTACCTGTTCGGCACGCTTCACCCTGTAATCTCTGGCCTGGCCCGCTGCCACCTTCTTTCCTATTACCTCTATTGCGTCTTCTGTCCCCCTGATGTCAAGATACTCTTCAAGGTTTTCCAGCATGCTCTGCTGGATACTCAAGTCTCTTGATATTGTATTGATAATGTCCTGGTCTGTTTCAAGTCCAAGCGCTCTTGCAAGTACAACAAAGGGTATGCTCCCTGGAACAGAGGGAAAAGAGATACCAATAAGCCCGTGTTTATCGCGCTCGGCAGTCACAAGCGCCCTGAATCCACCTCTTTTCGAAAACACTCGTGCAACTTGCGTCGCCTTCTGGTATTTTTCGCTTTTTTCAAGCATGATTTTGTTGGGTGCAAGGTCTTCGATTGTTACAAGCGCCCTTTCAGAACCGTTTACAATGAAATAACCACCCGGGTCAAGCGGGTCTTCCTTTTTCCCTATTAACTCTTCGTCGCTTAGGCCATACAGGTTGCAAATCTTTGACTTCACCATTGCGGGCAGCATCCCGATTTTCACAGGCACAGGGTCTTTCTCGACTTCGTCTTTTATCTGGGTCATCTCAAGGGTAACCGCCGAGAAGTAGCTTAGATTCCGAAGCCGCACTTCGGTAGGGGTCACATAGTTTATAGAGCCGTCAGCCTCGGTCACAACTGCTTTATCGACATTAATCTTGCCAAATTTTACAGTAAAATCAACGTCTGTTTCCACCTGGGCCGTTTCATTGACAATCTGCTGGAGACGGTTTTCTATGAAATCGTTATATGAATCTATGTGCTGCCTTACGAGTTCTCTTTTCTTCAAGAATGCACGCATTACAGGTTTTGTATCTATAACATCCACGTCCTCACCTCACACCTGAGCAACAACGACCCTGTAAAAAATGCTCTTTCCAGCCGTCTTGCTGTTTCTTGTTATCTTTAAAATATCTCCTGTTTCTGCTTTTATCATCTTGACCACAGGGTCGGTTGAAAAAATTTTTGGCAGCTGCCCTTTAGTTATATTGTACTTATTTAGCACTTCATCGGCGTCTTTTTTGGAAATAATCTCATGTTCCGGAACCAGTTCATGCTTCAGTATGTCAGGTTTAGCTTTAGTTTCCACCTTCGCTTTCTTGCCAACAGCCTTTGCCTTGGTTTTTTCTTTCGGTTCTTTACTCTTGGTTGCCGCTTTCGTTATTTTGCTTTTAGTTTCGGTCGGCGTAGTTTTACTCTTGGGTTTAGCTTTAGTTTCCACCTTCGCTTTCTTGCTAACAGCTTTCTTTTTAGTTTTTTCTGCTGCTGTTTTACTCTCAGTTTTCGCTTTTGCTATTTTACTCCCTCCTATTATCTATAAACTCCTTAAAAATGCGGGCCCGACGGGATTTGAACCCGCGACTCCCGGCTTAAAAGGCCGGTGCTCTAGCCAGACTGAGCTACGGGCCCAGTTTCCGTTTGTAAAACTAGTTGACCATTCCATGTTTTTACCTTTTTCCTTACAGCTATTTTTTTTATTAGGCACCTATTTGACCTGGCACCATCAGATGGCGCCCTGGTCGGGATTTGAACCCGAGTCACGGGAGTGACAGTCCCGTATGATAGGCCACGCTACACCACCAGGGCCTAGATGACATGCGCTCCTCAAGCTATCTCAATTCTTTTTTTGAATGCAAAGTGGGCTGGCAGCGTCTCCAGTTTCCCGTGGGCTCGCGCACCACAGTACAGCCAGAATCGCTGGAGGGCTTTACTTCCGTGTTCGGATGGGAACGGGTGTGTCACCTCCGCTTTGGCCGCCATGCCCTTAGAGTATTAACCTCGATTGTACTATCTATATATAAAAGTTTCGGAGGGTGCGGTGCCTAGAAAAGTAGATGTTTAACATTATAAAATTCGAAATATCGGTCCAATTAAATTAATACGCTCTTGGTAATCGGCAGCGTAAAGCAGAATTTGCTTCCCTCGCCCACATTGCTTTTAACACTGATTTTTCCACCATTTGCCTCAACTATGTCTTTTACTATCGCAAGCCCCATTCCTGTGCCTCCATACGGTCTCGTCGACGAGGCGTCTATCTGGTAGAGGGGCTCAAAGATTTTCTCAAGCTGGTTCTCAGGGATACCAATACCTGTGTCCTCCACGCAAATCTCTACCATGCCATCCTTTTCATGTGCCTCAATTACCACCTTTCCCACCTCCTTGTTGAACTTTACAGCATTGCTTGCGAGATTCCGCAGGACGCGGTTCAACTGCAGGTAATTAACTCTGACAAGCGGCAGGCCCTCCTTTACACGGACATCTACCTCTATCTTTCGCGAAGCGGCAAGGGGTTCAATCTCCATTCTTACGAAGGCCGTGATATCAGCCAGGTTCACGGCTGCCGATTTTAGCTTTTTGTCGCTATCTACGATGCTTGCAGCATCTATGAGGTCCTTTACCACGGAACTCTGGTGCATCAGGGCGTCTCTTGCCAGCTTCAAAAGTTCATTTCTGCTTTCCTTGTCATCCTCTTCGTCTGCCAGTTCCAGGGCTCCGCTGGCAATGGTTATGGGGGTGCGCAGCTCGTGGGTCACGTTTGCAATGATATCGCTCTTTAGCTTGTCAAGTGACCGCAGGTCCTCATGGGCCCGCTTTAGTTTTTCATATGCATCGTTCAATTCTTCTTCTGCATTCTTGCGCTCGGTGATGTCCCTGAATAGGCTTACTGTGTACGTCTTTCCCGCGATTGTTATGGGGGCAGAGCTGATATCGGCGTAAAAGACACTGCTGTCCTTTCTTCTTATTGGGATATCCTCGGCTACTCTAATCTCTCCCCGCGCCTGCCTCTCAAACTGCTCCAAGACGTACTGCAGGTCTTCCTTTGGATGAATGTCCATGACCCCAAGACTTTCAATCTCTGCCAGGCCATATCTCAGCATTTGACACATCGTTTCATTGGCAGTGAAGAATTTTTTGGTTTCTTCGTCTGTAAGGAGTATTCCATCTGTAACATTCTCGAAAATGCCCTTGAACAACTGTTCGGATTCGGTCAACGCTTCCTGTGCCTTTTTGTGCCTGGTTGTATCTTTTGCGATATGAATTATCTGCTTTATTTCCTCCCCATCATAAAGCGGATATGCCGATACCTCTACAGATGTCTCCCTGTTGTCCTTGTCCAGATGCACATGTTCTACTGTAATGGGCTTTCCGGTTTCAAGCAGCTCTCCAATAGGGCACGGGTCATCAGGAGGCATACACGGAGTGGCCAGGTGATGGGTTATCTCATGGCAGGTCTTTCCGATGACCTCCTCTTCACTAAGTCCGCAAATGTCAAGGAAGGCCCTGTTCACACCAACAATCTTGAAATCTTTTACGTCTATCACTGAGACGGCGTCCGCGATTCCATTTATTACGCGTTCGTTGAAGTCTTTTAAGCGGATTATCTCCCTCTCGCCCTTCTTGCGCTCTGTTATGTTCCTGGTCGTGTGAAAGAATATCTTTTTACCATCTCTTGTGACCTGCCCTGTAGGATAGACTGCAGAGATATACCACATTCCAGCATCCTTGTCAAAGAACTCCCGTTCAACACTTCTGCCTCCTTTCTCTACGGATTCCTCAAGCGGGCAGCCGGGGTAGGGCCTGTCCAGCCCATGCACAACTTTGGGACAGTACTTGCCCATGATTTGTTCAGGTTTTACGTCTAAAGCCCTTTCAACTACCTTATTGGCAAAAATGATTTTATGGTCTTCATCAATAAGCATTACGTAGTATGGCAGGGCGTCAAGGACATTCATCATCTCTGGTCCTGCCCTGGCATTTGCTTCTGGCCCGTTTTCTCCATACATTGCTTCTACTAAGTACTTGAAGCGCTTTTTGGGGTCCTTTTTTGTAATATCCACCACCTCGACTTTAAGACAAGTCTACCTGTGCGAATCCTTTTCCAAACACCTACTAACTATTTGCACTTGGATGTTTATTAGTTTTATCCTGCCAAAGGATTAAGAGCTAATGCGTTTATTTGCAATTATATGGTGCAGAATTTCAAGCGACTTCCAACAATTTTAAGCGCGGACGAGCTTACCAAGTTTACCTTCAAAAGGGCAAGCAAAGAAGGACGTGCAGTCCCAAAAAAGGGCCAGCCAAAATACATATGGGCAAAAAGGGCAGAGGGCAAAAGGGTCATGGCCGCATCGGGTGCCATCACCTATAAACTGAAAAGAATCACGAATATCTTGATGCTTGACGACCTGACTCCTTTTTACACCGAACTCATCGACGCAACAGTTGGAATCGAGAAAATTAAGAAGGCCACCGGCGTGCTGTCATGGGCCTCAACAACAATTGAGAAGTACGAAAAGACCTACAGGTACAAAATCAGGATAGCAAAAAAGGAAGAAGACATCTACAGGTTGCGAGGGGAGTTCTATGGAAAACTGGCATCTGTGCTAAAGAAAATCGATGACCAGTTCACGTTCCTGGCAAAGGCAAGAGAAGAGCTAAAAAATCTGCCAAGCTTCGAGGACACGTTCACGGTTGTAATAGCTGGCCCGCCAAACGTTGGCAAGTCCACATTCCTGCAGGCAATGACCGGCGCAAAGCCAAAGGTGGACGTTTACCCATTCACGACCAAACAAATCCTAGTCGGCTACTTTGAAAGACGCCACAAAAGATATCAGATTGTTGATACGCCAGGACTCCTCGACAGGCGCCTGGATGACCGAAACCCAATTGAGCGCCAGGCCATAATGGCGCTTGAACACCTCGCAAACGTCGTTCTTTTTATATTTGACCCCTCAGAGACCTGCGGCTTCCCCATGCATGAACAGACTAATATATATAATGATATTAAAGGGGCTTTTAGTATCCCGATAATACCTGTGCTAAACAAGTCTGACTTAAAGGAGCCAGACGAAAAAACCAATAAAATCTCAAACCATGTCTGTGCTGCAGTCGATGGGACGGGAATAGACGAGCTGATAGCCGAGATTCTCAAGCTTGAAGCTTCCCAATGATATCGTCAAGGTATTCCAGGTGAATATCGTCTGTAATGTTTGGGAACGAATACGTTGCATTTGGCATATAGTACCGGTCAATGCACATCGATTCAAGGTCCGTGAAGTTCTTGAGGGTCGAGAAAGTCTGGTTTGTCAAATCAAGATGCACACCCATTACCATTAAAAGGTCAGGCTGTCCCTTTCCGTCAATCCCTTTCCAATTTGGGTCAGTCAGCATATTTGTGGCTTCAACGACCCCTATAACGTATGCATCCGAGCCTTTTTCAAGAAGGAATTTTACAGAGTGACCTGTTGCAACAATCTCAACGCCTGCTTTTTGAAGCGCGATAACCCTGTCAAGCAAACCATCTATGTCGTTTATCTTTGAGCCGATTACAAGAGTGGGCTTTTTTGCCTTTTTAATTATCCTTGAGGCAGCGTCAGGTAGCACGACCATGGACTTTTTCGGACCAGATTCCTGTGTCCTTACCCAGGATGTAGCATGAGGGTTCATTCTTTCGCCTCCTTTTTCCATACAAGGCGCTCGACAAGCGTGGGGTCTGGTATGATTTTTTCCTTCCACTTCATTTTCTTTAGCATCTTTTTTGTCTCATCCTTCACATTCATGGGTATGTCGGCTTCGGTTCGTATGTAAAGATGAAGGTCGTCTGGCCCTTTTCCCATGTATTTTTTGTGAAGGTCAATATAATGGGCAAGCTTTATCATCCTGCCTTTTACTGTGTCGTTTGGCCGCATCACGAGCCGTGCTATTGCAACGATGCATTCTTCTTTTGATTCTGCTACGTATGTCAGGTGCCCTGGGGTTGGGTCAACTGTTACCCTATCGCCTGTTCGTGCGTTGAATATTTCCCAGTCTTTTTCCTGGTCCTTGCGCCCCATGTAAAGCCTTCTGTACTTCGAGCCGCTTGGCCCAAGTATTACAGGTATGCCCCATCGGTTCAGGCCCGTGCTTATTGCAAGCGCCTTCTGGGAATATGTTCCCCACACAAGCCCGACTGCGCCTACGCGGTTCAGTATGTAATCAGCAATTTCCTCAAAATTTCCCCTTAGATTTCTTCTGGCAAATATTGCTGGAATCTTGATGGCAGCACCGAGTATGTGGGCATTTGAAAGACAAGAGCCTACATTTGTCAGGCAGCCAGAGTCAAAATCTCCGGGGTATTTTTCAAAGAGGGTCTCGCCGTTTTCGTCCTTGTACTGCGCCATGCCCATTGCAGCGCACCCCGAAGACGTAACAATGTAATTTCTCTTTATGAATTCCTCTGCAATCTCTGCCACTTCCTTTGCGCCGTTTGGATAATTGGAACATCCTGCAAGCGCCAAAACGCCTGGAATCTCGCCGAACACAATTGGAGGCCCTACATTTCTAATCTCGGTATCAAGTATTGGCCCACGACCGGTTCGTATCTTGGATTTCTCTTCCTTGAGCTTCTTCTCGGCCGCCTTTTCAAGCAGTGATAAAACGGGTATACCCTTTGGGCAGGCCGACTCGCAGCGGACGCACCCTACACAGAGGTCGCGAAGCTCCGAGAGCTTTTCAAGTTTCCCCTTTGCAGCGAGAGCCATCGCTTCTGAAATATGAAGATTTACAGGGCATGCCCTCTGGCACTCCTCGCACTCAACGCATCTTTTGGCCTCGGCTACAAGCTCTTCTTTTGAAGGAATTACTTTGAACTTCTGCCTGGTTGGGGCAACTGCCTCTGCAACTCTTACTGCAATTTCTCCGACCTTCACAGGGTCAAAAACCAAAACAGCTTTTTCCTTGCCGGAGACAAGGTCGTTTATGATGTCATTCACAGGATCCTTGGTCCTGTCTTTTAGGCCGTGGCATGCCTTGTCGTTCGTTGCAAGAAGAGGGGCTTTTACTTTTGCTGCCTCCTCCAGAAGGTCGGTTCTTACACACTGCTCGTCAAGAACTATCACATCCGCCGCACCTGACCTGATGAATCGTGTTTGCATGGAAAGCGGCCCTATAATCTTGCCCCGCGGGGTCCTTCTCGTAAGGTCGTGAGACGTGCAGCATATACCGCATATCTCTATATCATCTGCCTTGCCGTGCTCTTCTGTGTAGGATACAATCTCAGCCCCGCCTGCAACGTTGTGGCCTATGGTAAGGATTACGGGTTTTGTTTTGTCGATAGTGCCCATCCCGATGTCCACAAGAGGTGCTTCCGGGTCGCCCCGGTTAAAATCATAACCCACAATCTGGGCAAGGTCTCCAACCTCCTTTACGAGATTGTCAAGCATCCCGGCGTGCATGGCCTTAGACTCGAAGTCTAGGTAGCTCCCTTCATTACCTGTATGGAGTGAACCCATCACGTGCTGGAGCTGCTCCTCTGCATACTCAAGGGCCTCTTCAAAATCCCCAAGGGTCTTTGGCTTTATGCCAACGACTGTTCTTGTTATCGGGGCCTCGGTTGCGATATTCAGCCCCATGTCAATTGGAAAATCCCTGCCCTTTCTCTCAATCTGGTGCTCGAGCATATGGCGCGCGTGCGCCCCGTGCGCAGCCGTTCCAATGCACACCTCTAGTGCAATCATTCTTGCTTGCTGTGTCTTGACATCTATTCCGCACGCACCCTTCTTGCCGTGCGTGAGGTCGCACTTTCCAAACGAGCACAAGCAGCACATGTCGCAAACAGGCGTGTAAAATGGCCTGTATCTCTCAAGAAGCTTCATGTCCCACTCGCGAAGGTCAGTCATGCTTGGTTTTGGGGTCGGGCCCATGGGCTCATCCCAGTCCTCTTCAACAGACCCGAACTCGATTTCGACGTCGCTCATTCCTAAAAAGGGGGACTTGAGCTTTTTTATGTTTATTTTATTTTTATCAACAGACATTTTTCGATACCTCTAGAATTTTAAACTCTTAAATGGAAGCGGCAACTCGTTTTTAACCCTCTTTTTTGTGTAATTGATGGCATTTTTTTCTTTCCTGTTTTGCAGGATTCTTCCTATCTCAAGGCCAGGCTTTTCCTCTTTTAGCTCGACTGTCGTGAATAGGTCTGCCTTTATCATATCGCCAAGGAGTTTCGAGGCCTTCTTGTTCCTTGCAAGCACTGCCGTGTAGCCGTCGGGTGAACCGACAGAACCGGCCGCGAAATCAGCAAGACGCCCTGTAAAATCAGTGCAGACCTTGCAGCCCTCGCGCTTTACCTCGTAGGCCTCGGCAAGTGGAATCTCGACACGCTTTTTGCCTACGAAAACCAGAACGTTTTTGCCTTTAATGTCCATCTTGTCAATCGTCGGGATTTTTACCTTGTATTTTTTCTGGACGAGCCCTTCCATGAGCCCGTCATATGTAAAATTGCTTGAGCAGAATATTGAAATCGTGAATTTTATACGTCCTGCCAAATCAACGTCTTCTATTGGATAGTTCTCAAGCTTTCTAACTGCCTCAATCTGGCACGGAAGCCCGACCACCGCAAGGTTTTTCAGGCCCTTCTCCTTTGCCTCCTTTAGTGCAGCAAGATTTGGGCTGTTCGAATACCTGGTACCCGAAGTTTTGCCAATTTCCCTTTCAGATGTCACAAGTTTTGCCACAGGCAGCCATTTGTTTTTGCCATCTGCACCGGAAACAATCGCACCGTCTATTATGCCGTTTTTAAGTGCGTACTTCAAAGCAGCAGTAACAAAACCGCCGTCCTGGACTCCTTGAAGCCTCTTCGCCTTAACTCCGATTTTCTTTACAATATGACCGAGCGGCTCTTCGGCTATTTCCCCGAAAAGCTTAACTTCCGCCTCATCACGCGACAGGTAGCTTCGCGGGCACTGCATCAGGCAGTATCCGCAATCTGTGCACTTGCCGACAAGCTCAGGATACTCGTTTACCTTAATCACGCCGTCAGGGCAGACGGCCTCACATGAGCCGCAGCCGCAGCAAAGGTCCTTGAAAATTATTTCGTGCTCAAGGGCCTTGTACCCGTTCTCCCTCGCAAGCCATTTGTACTGGAGAATGTCCTCTTTCGTTATTGAATTGTTCATCAGACCGCCTCTTTTATTATTAATATTTATGTATTTTTTGTTACACTACCAAGCGTCGTTAACCAAAAAAACTTATTTGTAATAATTTATAATGTCAAATAACATTTATGACATTAAAACATTTTGATATTGTGAGAGTATGGCACAGGAAATTTCGATTGAGGATTTTGTAAGAACGTGCTACCAGTGCGGCATATGTTCAGGCGCATGTCCCAAGGCAGTTGTAAAGGAAGGTTTCCTTCCCCGCAAGATGGTACATGAGATGATAACTGGAAACGCTGAGCGTGAGCTTGCCTCAGATGACGCCTGGGACTGCCTTACCTGCATGAACTGCCAGAAGAAGTGCCCGATGAAGGTCGATTTTGTCAACATGGTGCGCGAATCAAGGCGTGCGGGAAAGTCCTCTGGGGGCAAGATTGCACACGAGAACACGCTGGGCATGGACTTTTACAATATCCTGAAAAACGCAAACGTGACCCCGAGGCGCAAGAAATTCCTTGCAAAAGATACCAAGACCGACGAAAACAGCGATGTGCTTTATTTTATGGGATGCGTGAGCTACTTCGACATAATATTCAAGGACGACGTAGGTTTCGAGGGTATGGACATCGCAGACAATACTATAAGGCTCTTAAACGCGGTCGGAGTTGAACCGGCGGTTCTTGATGAGGAGAAGTGCTGCGGACACGACCAGTACTGGCGCGGGGATACCGAGACGTTCGAGGAATTTGCAAAGCATAATGCAGCGTTCCTTAAAAAATACAAGACCATTGTCACGGCCTGCCCCGAATGCTACAGGACACTCGGCGTGGAGTACAAGGAACGGCTTGGCATCGATTTGAACGTGTTGCACATATCCGAGTTTCTTGCGGAAAAAATCAGTAAAATCGAAAACAGTGAGCCAAAAAAGGTGACCTTCCATGATTCATGCAGGCTTGGACGTTTCATGGACGTATATGATGCGCCAAGAGAGCTTTTGAAAAAGGCAGGGCATGATGTTTTGGAGATGGACAAAACAAAAGAGGAGGCCCTCTGCTGCGGCGTTTCTGCATTTGTCAACTGCGACGATGAAAACAAAAAAATCAGGCAGAGAAAGATGCAGGACGCAGTGGAAACAGGTGCAGAGATAATGGTAACACCCTGCCCAAAATGCCAGATACACCTAAAATGCCTGCAAAGCGACAAGAGTGCGGACGGCTACGATATCAAGATTGTGGATTTAACCACACTGCTTGCGGAAAACATAAAAGGCATTAAAATTGATTCGAAAAAAGAAGATAATAAGGAGCGTGAGTGATGATGACGGCGGATACTGAAACATTTGTACCTTTGATGAAAAGAAGCAAAGGTTTTGATGAGCTGAAAAAGCTTGTTATTGACCAGGGCATCTGCTCGGGGTGTAGCACATGCGCTGCATTTTGCGAAAGGATTACACTGGACGAGAATGGCCAGGCACAGCTCGCCGAGGGCGCTGAATGCAACATGAACATTGGTGCAGTACAGTGCAGCGACGAGGGCACCTGCTATGATGTATGCCCGATGGTATCGTTCTCCAAGCCGGAGCTTGAAAAAGAGTTTTTTGGTGATGTTAGGAAGGACCAAGACTTGGGATATTACAGGAAAATCGTAGCAGCCAGGTCCAAAAAGAAAGACATTCTCGATAAAGCACAAGACGGAGGCGCAGTGACGTCCATTCTTGCAGCGGCCCTCGAGGCAAAACTCATAGACGCAAACGTGGTAACCAGCCGCACAGACGAGTGGAACACAAGCGCTGATTTGGCAACAAAGCATGATGACCTAATTGCGGGAGCTGGAACAAAGTACGTCAGGGCACCAGCCACGATGAAGTTTGGCAAGTCAATCAGAAATGCTAGAAAGATTGCAATGGTCGGCACCGGCTGCCAGACCCTTGGCGCAACAAGGGCCATCACATCACTTCTAAAAGACACAATTGAGAAGACAAAAGAGTCCGACACTCCTCTTGATTTCACGCTAATCGGCCTCTTCTGCTTCGAGAACTTCCCGTACGGCTGCATCAAAGAGGCACTTGAGCGCGAGTTCGGCGTAAAGATTGGGGACATCGCGAAAACAGACATCACCCGCGGAAAGTTCATAATTACAAAGCATGACGGGACGACGGACCAAAAGCCAGTGAAGGCATTCGACGAATGTGTACCGGAAGCCTGCAACATCTGCACGAACTTTACCTCAGAGTTTGCAGACATAAGCGTCGGAAGCGTGGGCACAGACGACGGCTGGTCAACTGTTATTGCGAGAACCGAAAAAGGAGAGAAACTTCTGGAAAATGCGGTAAAGCTTGGGTACCTTGAGACAAAAGATGAGGTTAACCTCGAGGCCGTCAAGAAAAACCGCAGCATAAAACAGATGAAATTCGATGCCACTTCAAAGAAAAGAAAGGAAGAAGACAAGTTCGTACCAGAGTATGACTGAGAGCGAGTAATGGAAAAGACAGGAGCAGTACTCATAGTAGGGGCCGGCGTATCAGGGATGCAGGCGGGCCTTGACCTTGCAGAATCAGGGTTTAAGGTGTATATAGTAGAGCGCACGCCGACAATAGGCGGCAGGATGGCCCAGCTTGACAAGACGTTCCCCACAAATGACTGCTCTATGTGCATTTTGTCTCCAAAGATGGTCGAGACTGCAAAACACCCTAACATAGAACTCCTTGTAAATTCTGAAGTGCAAAAAATTGAAGGGGAAGCAGGCAATTTTGAAGTCACTATCAAACGATATCCAAGATACATAAGCGAGGAAAAGTGCAATGGCTGCGGCCTTTGCGCTGAAGTCTGTCCTGTAAAGGTGCCAAACGAATTCGACTCTGGCGTTGGCGCAAGAAAGGCAATATATGTACCGTTCCCACAGACCGTGCCGCTTATTTACACTGTTGACAGGGAGCACTGCATCGATTGCGGCCTTTGCAAAATTGTCTGCGAAGCAAATGCCATAGAGCATGAGATGCAGGAGAGCGAGACGGCTGTGAACGTGGGCGCAATAATAGTCTCAACCGGCTACGACCTTTTTGACGCTGGAGCGCTTGAGGAATACGGCCACGGCAGGTATGAGAACGTTCTTTCGAATTTGCAGTTTGAGCGCATGCTGTCTGCTTCAGGCCCAACGGGGGGGCACGTAATGAGGCCATCAGACGGCGCCGAACCAAAAAAGGCGGCATTCATCCAGTGCGTCGGCTCGCGTGACGTGCGCCACCACCCATACTGCTCGCAGGTCTGCTGCATGGCAAGTACAAAGGAGGCAATACTCGCATCCGAGCATGCTCCGGGACTTAAAGCCACGATATACTACATGGACATCAGGGCCTTCGGAAAGGGTTTCCAGGAATACGTAAACCGGTCAAAGAGTGATTACGGTATAAATTATCTAAGGGCCCGACCATCCGAGATAACCGAAGAAAAAGACACGAAAAATCTTATTATTTGCTATGACGACACGCAAACCGGCGAGCTCAAGCGAGACGAAGTCGACATGGTCATCCTGGCTTCAGCTTTAAAACCATCCCTTGGCAGCGAAAAACTTGCAAAAATATTGGGCATAGACACAAATACAAACGGCTATTTCAGCGCGAGGGCAGAAGAGATGCCATTTGATACCATAAAACCTGGCATCTTCATAACCGGCGCATGCACAGGGCCAAAAGACATCCCGGATTCAGTGGGCCAGGCAAGCGGTGCAGCGGCAAAGGTGGAATCATTCCTTGCCAAGGCCAAAGGGACTCTTGCAGCAGAAAAAAAGGAAGTGCCCGAGAAAGAGCTTCAAGAGGAACCAAGAGTCGGTGTTTTTGTCTGCAGCTGTGGTTTGAATATCGCAAGCGTAGTAGATGTAAAGTCAGCAACAGAATATGCGAAAACCCTGCCGGGAGTAGTTCATGCTGAGAATACAATTTATGCCTGCTCGGATGATACCCAGGAACATCTGAAAGACCTCATTAAAGAGCACGATTTAAATAGAGTAGTCATCGCTTCTTGCACCCCGCGCACGCATGAACCCCTGTTCCGGGAGACGTGCAGGGAAGCAGGCTTAAACCCATACCTTTTTGAGATGGCAAACATCCGCGAGCACTGTTCCTGGGTGCACACAAAGGAGCCGGAAGCAGCAACAAAAAAGGCAAAGGATTTGCTGCGGATGGCCGTAGCAAGGGCCTCTCACCTAAAACCCCAGAAAACAAGGATATTTGACGCGGACCAATCAGCCACAGTTATAGGCGGGGGCATCGCAGGCATGACCGCGGCAGCCGAGATTGCAAAGCAGGGCTTTAAAGTGGATTTGATAGAAAGAGAGGCGGAGCTTGGCGGCACAGCACGTGAGATGAATTCTATTTTCATATCAGGGAAAGTTCCAGAAAGCGTTGTTGCTCCACTTATTGAGGAAGTCGAGAAAAACAAAAACATTAACGTTCATCTTGGCGCCAAGGCGATAAAGCTTGACGGCTTTACAGGCAACTTTGAACTCACAATCCAAAAGAACGGAACAGATTCCACAAACAAGACCGGTGCGATAGTGGTCGCAACCGGGAGCACCGAGTTAAAGCCCGAAGGAAAATATCTCTACAAACAAAACGAAAACGTTCTAACACAATCCGAGCTTGAAACCGGCCTTAAACAGTCAAAATTTGATTTTGAAAGCGCCGTCATGATACAGTGCGTCGGCGCAAGGGATGAGGAGCGGCCCTCATGCTCTAGAGTATGCTGTACAGAAGCAATCAAAAACGCGATAAACCTGAAGAGGCTAAAGCCCGAAGGCAGCGTTTTCGTGCTTTACAGGGATATGATGACATTCGGGGGATTTGAGGAATATTACAAGATGGCACAAGAAGAATACGGGGTAAAATTCATAAGATACCTGCAGGAGCGGCCTCCTGAAATAAAAGAAGAGGACGGAAAACTCAAGGTCACGGTTTATGACTCAGTCTTTGGAAAAAATCTGGAAATAATCGCAGACAAAGTCATTTTATCTACACCACAAATCTCACCAGAGGGTACAGGAGAGCTTCAAAAGGTTTTAAAAGTGCCAAGGACAGCCGATGGCTTTTTTATGGAGGCGCATGCGAAGCTTCGCCCTCTTGATTTTACATCAGACGGCATATTCCTCGCAGGAGCGTGCCAGGGTCCAAAGGACCTCACAAGCGTCATAGCACAGGCACTTGGCGCTGCTTCCAGGGTGTGTTCGCTGCTCTCAAGCGGGTTTATTGAAGCCGAGGCGATCACCGCCGTAGTGGATGAGGAGCTATGCATTGCCTGCGGCAGGTGCACAGAAGTCTGCCCATTTGCTGCAATTGACATTATAACAAGCGACTTGGGCGAGGAAAAAGCGCGAGTAAACGAGGCATTATGCAAGGGGTGCGGAACATGTGCATCCGTATGTCCCAACGCAGCAATTACTCCAAGACACTTTGAAAAATCACAGGTCATTGCGATGATTGATGGACTTTTGGAGGGAATGAAGGATGGAACGTGAGCCAAACATTGTAGTATTTGCCTGCAACTGGTGCTCTTATGCAGGAGCCGACCTTGCGGGCGTATCAAGAATCCAGTATCCTCCAACAGTGAGGTTAATAAGAGTCATGTGCTCAGGCAGATTTGACCCTGATTTTGCGCTTCGTGCCTTTGCCAAAGGTGCAGACGGCGTGCTCGTCATGGGATGCCACCCTGGCGACTGCCATTATGTAGAGGGAAACCTCAAGGCAGAAGTAAAAGTAAACATGACAGCAAAGCTGCTCGATGCAGTAGGAATTGACCCCGAGAGGTTCCGCCTTGAGTGGGTCTCAGCAGGCGAGGGTTCAAGATTTGCAAGCATTGTTAAAGAGTTCACTCTTACATTAAAGAAGCTCGGGCCAAGTCCACTTTTGGCCACACCCAATGTGCAAAAATCGAGCATTGCAGAGCGTGAGCAAGTAGAAACAGGAGGTAGTTGAGTTGGCAGCTAAAGAAAAGAAGGCAGACAAGGCGAGTGAAGAGCCGAGAACCGGCGTGTTCGTATGCAAATGCGGGCTTAATATCGGGGGTGTGGTGGATTGTGATAAGGTAGCGGAAGCAGCAAAGGGCTTCCCGAACGTGGTCCATGCACAGGCAAATAAATACACATGTTCTGATACAGGCCAAGAGGATATTATAAAGAAAATAAAAGAGAAAAACCTTAACCGGGTCGTTGTCGCATCATGTTCACCAAGGCTTCATGAGCCAACTTTCAGGAGGACCGTGGAGGCAGGAGGTCTTAACCAGTACCAGTTCGAGATGGCAAACATCCGCGAACACTGCTCTTGGGTCCATACAAGGGAGCCGGAGCTTGCCACAGAGAAAGCCGCCGATCAGGTAAAAATGGCTGTTGCCAAAGCAAACCTTCTGGAGGCCCTGCCTACATCCAAGGTGCCTGTAACAAAGGCAGCCCTGGTGCTTGGCGGAGGCGTGGCCGGAATTCAGTCAGCGCTTGATATTGCAAACATGGGATTCAAGGTTTATCTCGTAGAGAGGAATCCAAGCATTGGCGGTATAATGGCCCAGCTTGACAAGACATTCCCAACACTTGACTGCTCCATCTGTATAGAAGGCCCGATGATGAGCGACGCAGGCAAGCACAAGAACATTGAGCTTTTGACATACCACGAGCTAAGAAAGGTTGACGGCTTTGTCGGGAACTTCAAGGCAACCGTTGAAAGAAAGGCAAGATACGTGGATGAAAACGAATGCAATGGCTGCGGGTTGTGCTTTGAGGTATGCCCCATCGTTGTCCCAAATGAGTTCGATGAAGGTTTTGGCCCAAGGGGGGCAATTTACAGGGAGTTCCCTCAGGCAGTACCGAACACCGCGACAATGGACAAGGAGCACTGCATTGACTGTGGTCTTTGCGAGCTCGTATGCGAGAAAAACTGCATCCTGCGGGAAGACGAGCCAACCGAGCGCGTTCTGGATGTGGGCATGATTGTTGTATCAACGGGATACGATATTTATGACCCAACGGAAAAGAACGACTACCACTACCGCGACTACCCGAATGTTATAACCGCCCTCGAGCTCGAGCGCTTGATGAATGCATCTGGCCCGACCCAGGGACATGTGATAAGACCATCCGACGGTGAGGAGCCAACAAGAATCGGCTTTGCACTCTGTATTGGAACAAGGGACCGCGGCGATAAGTCTTACTGCTCTGGCGGGGTTTGCTGTACGTACACCATAAAACTCGCTGCAATGCTAAAGGAGAAGCACCCCGAATGGGACATAATCATCTATTACATAGACATCAGGTCCATCGGAAAGGGCTTTGAGGAGCTTTATACGCGTGCAAGACAGCAAGGCATAAAATTCATCCGTGGAAAACCTGCTGACATCAGGGAAGACAAAAAGACAAAAAATCTGATTCTAACAGGTGAGAACACGCTTGCAGGCACTGTAGACCAGACCGAGCTTGAATTGTTTGTACTCTCAACAGGCATGGTGCCGAAAAAGGATGCCCACCAGCTTGCTCAAATCCTGAATATCTCAAGGACCGGAGACGGCTTCTTCATGGAAAAACATCCAAAGCTTGCACCCGTTGACACACCAACCGACGGCGTATTCATAGTAGGCGCATGCCAGGGCCCAAAGGACATTCCGGTGTCTGTTGCGCAGGCAAGAGGGGCAGCAGCGGGAGCGGCAATCCCAATGATTGCAGGCGAGATAACACTTGGCGGCGATATTGCATCACCCATAGACGAAAGATGCATTGGCTGCGGCATCTGTGTGAAGAAGTGCCCGTAC
>JAHJSX010000005.1 GCA_018830205.1 archaeon
CGGAGCACTGGTATGCAGTAGGGAGAAAGCGAGGCCGCGTTAAGGTACATCCATTCGCTTGTTATCGGGAAATTACCTCTAATCTCATCAATGTTCATTGTTTCCTATCTCCTCTTTTAGTATGTCTTCTATTTTTTCCCGAAGATGCGCGAATTCCTGCGAAGTCCTTATCCTGTCTCTTGGCCTTGGCAGGGTTATCTCAACAACCTCTTTGGCCCTGCCTGGCCGTGCACTGAGTACTGCAATTCGGTCAGAAAGATAGACTGCCTCGTCTATGCTGTGAGTTACAAATACAATCGTCTTTTTCATGTCTGTCCAAATCTTAAGAAGCTCGTTTTGCAGGCCTTCCCTTGTAAGCGCATCGACAGATGCGAAGGGCTCATCCATCAGCAGGATGTCAGGGTCAAACGAGAGCACCCTTGCAAGGGAGACCCGCTGGACCATCCCCATTGAAAGCTCATGCGGATAGCTTTCCTCGAACCCTTCGAGTCCGACCAGTTTAAGGTATTTATCGGCAATTTTCGCTCTCTCCCCGGCGTCGGCCCCTTTTATCTCAAGGCCGAATTCCACGTTTTTTTTCGATGTGCGCCATGGCAGGAGGGCCCCTTCCTGGAAAAGCATCCCCCTGTCAAAGCCGGGGCCTTTAATCTCGCTTCCATCTATCTGTATGCTGCCGCCAGTCGGCCTCTCTATGCCCCCAATTATATTTAGAAGTGTGGTCTTGCCGCAGCCGCTTGGGCCAACGATTCCAAAAAACTCGCCTTCCCTTACCTCAAAAGAGAGCCCCTTCAGCGCGGCCACAACTCTCCCGTTGCTCCTGAATTCCTTCGAAAGGTTTTGTACGGATATCTTATTCTTTGACATTGTATGCCAATGCCTTTTTCCTTGGCGCTATAAAGTTTTATCGCGGCCCTGAGGGTCGAAGCCGCGAGAAATCATCCGCTCGGGCTATCAATTAGCGCTTGATTTCGAGGGGGTTCAAGCGCCCTCGCCGGGATTTGAACCCGGGTTTCAGGGTCCGAAGCCCCGTATACTATCCACTATATTACGAGGGCAAAATTTAGAAAAATCAAACGAAATCGAGCCAGTGTTTGTAATTTTCGTCGTGGCCCCGTATGACTTCAAAGAACTTGTCCTGGAGTTTTTTGGTTATCTCTCCGGGCGGGCCTATCTCGTGGCCGTCGATTTCCCGGATTGGCGTTAGCTCGGCTGCGGTGCCTGTGAAGAAGGCCTCGTCTGCAAGGTAAAGTGATGCCCGCGTTATATCTTCTTCAACGACCTTATAACCCATGTCGCCTGCAATCTTCATTATTGAATCCCGTGTTATGCCCTTCAATATGCTTGCGTGAAGCGGTGGAGTATAGATTGTCCCATCCTTGACTATGAAGATATTCTCTCCTGGGCCTTCTGAAACCATTCCCCGGTAGTCGAGCAGGATTGCTTCGTCGAATCCGGTTTGCAGGCATTCTATTTTTGCGATTATGGAGTTAAGGTACTGGCCCGTTGCCTTTGCCATTGGCGGCAGGATGTTCGGGCTGATTCTCTGGTAGGAGGAGATTCTTGCCCTTATACCGTTCTTAAGGCCATCCTCGCCGAGGTAAGTGCCCCACGGCCATGCGGCAATTGCGACATCGACCGGGCTTTTAAGCGGGCTTAAGCCCATCTCGCCGTAGCCCCTGAAAGCTATTGGCCGTATATAGCACTCCTTGAGGGAGTTTGCCTTTATCATTTCTTTTGTGCCTGCTCTAAGCTCTTCCTGCGAGTAGGGTATGTCCATGAAATATATTTTTCCTGAGTCAAAAAGTCTGGCTATATGCTCTTTAAGCCTGAAAACGGCCGGGCCACTCACTGTCTTGTAGCACCTTATTCCCTCGAAAACTGCTGAACCGTAATGAAGGGCGTGCGTGAGGACATGGATTTTTGCGTCCTTCCATTTAACAAGCTCCCCATTCATCCATATCTTTTCAACTTCTTGAATCGGCATGGGAATCCCTTCTTAGTCTTCTGTCTAATAAAGGTTTTCAAGATGCTCGATTATCTGGCGGCCCTCGACGAATACCAGGTTGTGCTTCTTTGCATATGCTTCAGCGTCTTTTACGCTAAGCGAATTTCCGTCGTCCCCCATCATCTCGCATATCACGGCTACAGGGATGAGTCCTGCCTGCTCCATAAGGGCGATAGAAAGTTCCGTATGCCCTTTCCTGTTTTTAAGGAGGCCCTCTGTTGCACGAAGCATTACTACATGCCCGGGTGAGCGGAAGTTGCGCCCGAAGTCTTTGGGGTCGCCGCCGTTGAGGGAGCCCTCTGCGATTTTTGCAAACTCCCTGATTGTAAGTGACCTGTCGTTGTCTGTAATGCCTGTAAAGGTCTTCCTGTGGTTTATTGTTATTGAAAAGGTTGACTTTTCATCGTAGGGGATGTCGTTTGCAACGAGTTCTCCAAACACACCATACTTGTCTTTTGCGTGTTCCCAGACGTCAGTTATGAAAGGAACCCCAAGCCTCTCTGCGACATCTGGGTGTACTGCCATGCAGACAAGCCCTCCGCCGTCTTTTCGTAACCTCCTTATGTCTTCAGGCTTTGCAAACTGGCCCGCTATGAGCAGGTCTGTCTCTTCCTCCCTGCCGTCCGCGTCATACACGAGTATCGGCTCGCCTCGCTTTACTGCTTCTATCGCTTCTTCTACATTCATGTTATCACCTTTATTGTAACTTTATCTCCCTCGCCAAGTCCTGTTTTATCCCTGATGTTCTCTGGCGCGATTATTTCCAGCGTGTTGAATCCATGATGCGTCCGCATAGGTATTATTACAGCGCCGTCGACAATGTCGATTTTTGCCATAAAGCATTTTACAGCTCCAAAAGTCCTCTCGCCGGACGTGAAGCCCCCTATCTCGATTCCTTGGGTGTCCTGGAGGATTTGCCTTCCGCGGATATCGACCTCTTGAGTTAGCTTCAAATTAA
>JAHJSX010000029.1 GCA_018830205.1 archaeon
ATATAAATTCAATCAAGATTTAGCCCCAGCTCCCTTGCAAGCGCAAATACTTTTTCCATTTCCTCGGAATTGACTCCCCGCCCCATGTCAGGCATCGTGAAGGCCTCAAACTCTGGGCGGTACTGCGCCATGATATTTACCCGCACGCTGTCCCCAAACTTCTCCCCAATCCATTTGATTACAGGGGCGCTGCAGCACTCTACGTGGTTTGGAAGCACAAGGTGGCGTATCAAAAGCTCGGCATTCTTGCACGCAAGAAGATGGTTTCGCGTTACGACCTCCCAGTAATTCTCGATTTTTGAGAGCCTGTTTGCACAATCATTATTCCCGTACTTGAAATCTGTTAGATACACGTCAATGCACCCATCCAAAAGGCGCATGGTCTCTTCGCTCATGTACATGTTTGAGTTCCATACAATTGGGACGTTTACATCAAGCGCCCTTAGCATTTCAAGAACAGTGTGAGTGTTTGGAGTAGGGTCCCCTCCAACGAGGTTCACGTTCCTGCTCTTCTCCACAACCCTTCGTCTTTTTGCAATCCCTGCCATCTGGGCCCCCGTTATCGGGGTCCCTTCTTCCCTCCTGCGCGATATTGTCCAGTTCTGGCAATAGATGCAGTAAAAGGGGCATCCCGTAAAAAAGAACGTGTGTGAGGGTACAAGGCAGGCTTCCTCCCCCATGTGCAGGAATTCGCTTGAGAGCCTGCTCTCAAGCCCGCAGCCGCAAAACCCTGTTTCTCCATTTGTCCTGTCGACTCCGCACGCCCTCTCGCAGAAATGGCACTTTGTAATCATCCTGCGGGCAAGCTCAATCTTCAGGTCCAGAAGACTTGTCATGGGCACCCTTTCTCCCGGGTTTTCAAACGCAAGGGCAGCTACCGCGTCATCGTGCTCGCGCCACAAAAAATCTGTCTCGTCACCCAAATCCACTTCGACCTCTGCCGCTTTTGCAGCCATAAACTTCGCGGGGAGCTCGTTTCTTGAAACAGCGATGTACCTCGAAAGGGCCTTTTGCACACCCTCCTCCTCGAAGGCCGCCAGCGCATCAGGGCGCAGGAAATCGAACATATAATATTTGTGGGAGATAACGTGGTAAATTGGGCAACGTTTATGAATGCCCGAAGATTAATTAAAATAAAGTGGGGCTGATAAAATTCTTGGGAAAACATCGATATGGGTTCTCATTTTAATAATAGTAAGCCTTGGATGCACGGGTGAAGAACCAGCGCCAGCCACGACTGCCCTGCCCACCATTGGGCCTACTGTATTTTCAGAGGAGCTTCTTGAGAAGCAAATAGGTTTGCTGCTCATGAGCATGGCATACGACGAGGAGACGTCACAGAAGCTGGCCGAGGAACTTGCAGGATGGAGCGATGAAGAGGGGAATTCCCTGCTCGGTACACTCGAGGGCAAACTCTTCGACACACGGAAAAGATACGAAGAGGGCGAGATAACGGCCGCCGAGCTCGCAGAAGTTGAGGTCAGAATAACAAGGGAGCTTGTCTGGAAGATAAAGGAGAAGGTCCCGGAGTACAAAGTAGAGAACTGGAATCTGGCGGACGTCATCAAGGACGGGGGCGCCAACTGCGTAGGATACACGCAGCTTTTTTTTGTATTTGGCAGTGCGGCCGGACTTGAAGTTGAACCTACTTCGGTTGTTGAGTCAAAAGACCTGAAAGGGGCTCATGTCACGGCCCTTGTCAACCTGTCAGACGGGCGCTTTTCGATGGTGGAGCTGACATCTGACCCAGCATTTACGACACAGGCATTCAAACTCAGCGATGAGTATAAAAAAGCAGGCAATTACCTTGAGCTCCAAAATGACGATTTCAAGATTCCTCATTACCGCATCCGCATAATGGACAAGGACGGCCTGATGGCGGCGCTCTTCATATCCCGGGGGCATAATTTCGAGTCAGAGGGAGAATACGCAAAGGCCCTGGCAGAAAACGTCGTTGCAGTAGGCCTTGACCCACAATACGCCCTTGCATACAATAACCGGGGAGCCGTTTTGCAAAAGCTCGGGTACCTGTCTGATGCACTATCTGACCTTGACACGGCCATCGCGCTTGACCCGAAACTCCCGGAAGCGTATCTTAACCGGGGCCTGGTCTACGACGCCCTGGGCGAGTACGTTAAGGCCGCAGCAGATTATACAATAGCCATCGATCTGACCGATGAGCCCACGGCCGTAAACTACAACAACAGGGGCATTTCCTATTCATATGCCGGGGAGCACGAAAAGGCAATTTTAGACTACGATAGGGCAATCGAGCTTGACCAGGATTTTGCGAAGGCCTATTATGGGAAGGGGTATTCCTACTCAGCTCTTGGAACTTACACCACGGCTGTATCTGAATATACAAAAGCAATCGAACTTGATAGAGATTATTTTGAGGCATATACAAACCGGGGCGCCGTTCATTCGGTCCTAAAAAATTATGAAGAGGCGGCATCCGACTACACGAAGGCCCTGGAATTTGAGCCCCAGAACGCTGTCATATACTTCAACAGGGGAAACGCCAACTACAACCTCGGCAACTACACAGACGCTGTGTCAGATTACACAAAGGCCATCGAGATTGATGCTTATTTTGCCGATGCCTACCACAACAGGGGAAACGCCTACACGTGGCTCGGGGACAAAGAGAGCGCAGCGAGCGATTTTGAAGTGGCAGGAAGGCTTGATGAGAGGTTTAAGAGGTAGGGTTTTCATACCCTAATCAAAATCTGCCTCTTCTTTCCTTCTCCAAGCACCGGGAAAGTTATCCTTGTCGAGCCTTTGTCATAGCTCACGGAAGCGCCGCCGCCAATCACCCTAACATGACCGTCAACCTCAATCACAAGGCCTTCTATCGCCTCGTTTTCATTGTTTATCTCCAGAACGCTGATAACGCCCTGCGGATTTCTTATATTCACTTCA
>JAHJSX010000006.1 GCA_018830205.1 archaeon
TAAAGGCTGCCCAGGACAAACTTGAGAACCTCGGCGAGCGGCTGAAGAAGCGAAAGAAGCGCGGCAAGTAGGCAAGGACTAAAGCTATTTCTTAAGCCCAAGCGCCGCCCCGCAATACCCGCAGATGTACGTCCCATCATCCTCGAGCTGGAGCACCTGGTCAAGCGGCATCTCTTGTGTGAATACGTCGTTCCCGCAAGCAGTGCATTTTATCCTTATCATTGAATCTACTCCAAACTAACTGAAATTAAAAAAAAGAATAAGTCTCCCCTCGAGGGGGAGAGAGCCAAGCCAGTCTGCTTAAACGCAGCCTGTTGGCTTTGGTAGTCCTGCATACTTGCAGGCCTGTTTTGCGGGTCCAGCAGGGAAGAGTCTGTATACGTATTTCAGGTTTCCTTTCTCTGCTCCGAACTTAGCCTTGACTTCCTTTACGAGAACCCTGATTGCAGGTGCAATCTGGTACTCCTCAAAGTACTGCCTGAGGAAATTGATTATTTCCCAGTGCTCGTCTGTAAGCTCTATTCCATCCTTCTGTGCGAATATATCTGCTGCTTCCTTGGTCCATACGCTCCAGTCTGTAAGATACCCATCTTCATCCAGTGCAAGTTCTTGCCCTCCAACATTAATCGTTGCCATTCGTTACCACCTCTTTATATTAAGATAGGATTAAATGCCTATTTATCCAATATAAACATTATGGTCGAAAGGAGTCAAAAGGGGGTTTAAAGTGGACTTGGTGAAGGTTGGCGGGAGCCTGATGGGGCATGCAAGACAGGTAATGGCGCCTCTCAAGGCCTACGACGTTCTGGTGGTGCCTGGCGGAGGGCCGTTTGCGGACACTGTTAGAAGCGTGCAAAAGGAGACAGGCGTTGACGACGCAACTGCCCATAAAATGGCAATCATGGCGATGGACCAGTACGGGCTTTTGCTTTCGGATGTTTCTGGATTGCCGGCTTACGACTCGCTCGATGATGTGGAGACACCGGGCATCTTTTTGCCGTCAATACTCTTAAAACAGGACGACCCCTTCACGCCCTCCTGGGATGTCACGTCCGATACAATCGCGTGCCACATCGCGCATCTTGCGGGGGCAGAGAGGTTTATAATCCTCACGGATGTCAACGGGATTTTTGTGGATGGTGAGCTTGCCAGCGAGATAACGGCCGCAGAGCTGCAAAAGCTTCCAGAAACATGTGTTGACAAAGCACTTCCCAGTTACTTGATTAAATATAATATGGACTGTATGGTGGTGAACGGAACGGATAAAGGCGCGGTGGAGAGGGCGCTTGAGGGCGAAAAAGCCGGCACGGTAGTGAAGGGGAAGAGGCCGCCGAATGCCTGATTGCATTGATGGCGCTGGCCTTATTGCCGTCCAAAAACAATTTCCACAAGGCTTTTGCATTCGCCAATGACAGTGTCAAAGCCGGGAAGTTCATCAATCTGGTGCGCAAGGCCTCTTTCCCAGAACCTTTCCGTCTCGGCCAGTGCATCCGCGTCAAAGAAATCGTCAACACCGTTGAACGGAACCGAAAGGTGTCTGCATTTCTTCTTAAAAATCTGCCGCGTGGTTTTCATGTTGATATCTTTTCGGTGGGCCCCAAGCAGAGTCCAGATGTCGTAATAGTCCCTGCTTTTCCCCCTCTGGAGCAGCGAACGCAGCTTCTCTGCAAGTATCTCCTCAAGGGAGTAGACCAAAATTCCAACTTTCTCTTTATCTGAATATTCCCACAAAACCTCCCGAGAAAGATATCTTTCATGCAGAAACTCGTTCATTGAAATGTCCAGCTTGAAACTGTTTTTTGTCTGCAATGGCCCGGTGTAGTATATCTTCCCCATGCAGTACTCCGGGTTCACATGAAGGGATTTAATATCAAAGACTATTCCACCTTTTAAAGCCTTTTCATTGACGCTTTTCAGAAGAGATTCAATCTCTTCCTCCTCCATTGTTTTCCTGGAACTGAAATCCAGATCTTCGGAAAACCTCCAGAGGGGGAAATAGGTTTTTCTCAAAGCGGTCCCGCCTTTGAAAATCAGGTCTTGTGTAGCGATTTTTGAGACCCCATAGAGAAACCAGCATATTACGTAGTCTCTCTCAACTGTCCCCAGAGGGATGCGCTCCCCCGCAGCAAGCCTTTTGATCTCTGCCAGGGGTATCATTTCAATGCTCCCTCCATTGTGTCAAATCCCTTTCAGAAACATTCAAAAGGAGCTTCCACCTTGAGCTGTACCGGCCTTTTTTAGGCTTTGTTGGGTCAAGAGGCGAATAGCTTTTGGAAAGCCTCCTGTTCATCTTTTCAACGATCTTGGGCTCCAGTTCAAACAGCTCCATGAGATACCCGAGCCTCCTCAGCACGGCGCCATTGCCAAGACGCTTTGCGCAGTCAAAAAGAAGCTTAAATGAAATTTCCTCTCTTGCGTTCCACAAACCCTTGGCGGCCTCTGCGAGCTCGCCGCAGTACTCCGGGTGGTCGAGGCAGTCGATTATGGTCTTCTCTTTCGATGACAATGGCACAGAGTTCGGTCCTATCCACACGTTTTCCCAGCCGAAGAACTTCTTTTTGGAAAGCGCTATGAATTTGTAGTCAACCCCCATGATAGACACTTCTCGTTTCCTCTTCGGCGCTGCCACGAAAACGGTTTTCGGCGCCTGTTCTGTAAGGCCGTAGTAATTGAGGGCGCTCCAGTATCCTACATAGCATGGCTGGACAAGATGCGATGCTATGATAAATTCGTGCTCCGTGAATTTTGGCGCGGTCCCCGCTTCAAGGGGGAGTATGAGGTACCTGTTCCTCGAAAGCCTCATTACCCACTCGTTTTTTGCAAGGTCATGGAGGAGCTTTCTGACATCCGATTTGTCCCTGCCCAAAACCCTGGCAGCGTCCTCTACAGTAAATATGCTCCTGTTGCCTTCGCTCAACCCTGTGAGGAGTTCTGTCCCGACCTTGCCGATTCCCTTTTTTGTCACAAAAATTACCTCTGAAGTAATTACTGTTACACAAAATATAAATACCTTACTCCTCGGAACGTGTTCTGCGCCGCCTTATCTCTTCCGGTCCGCTGCCAGAAAGCATCTTCCGGTGCGGACCGTGCGGCAGTGGAGAGGGCGCTCGAGGGCGAGGCTGTCGGTACGACAATAAGGCAGGAATAAGGCCCCTTTGAGCCAGTATGGGAATTTGTGCATTCGAAGATATCAAGTCGGCCATTGTTGACATGGAGGAAGAGCTAAGGCAGCAGTTCAAAAGGGAGAAGATTATAGAAGGGGAGGTCGATTTCGTCCTGAAGCGATAGTGAGGGCTTCGCAGACTGATACTCGGTCAAGGCGAAGGTTTTTCCATGACACAGTTGTAGAGGAGGTAGGGAGGAAAAAGAAATAATTTTATAAAGGTGTTCCTGTACTTTAAGGTTCCATCGTGTGATTTCTTTTAGAATGTCTTCTATCATGTGTCTTATCTTTGGCAATCTCTCCTTTGCGACCCGCCAGACGATCTCATGGTCAACACCGAAGTAAGAGTGAATGATCTTGTCCCTCATCCTGGCCATGTCTGCCCATGGAACTTCGGGATATCTATCCTTCTGTTCTGCAGGCACGTTCTTGGCGGCCTCGCCGATGACCTCGACCTTTCTGATTACGGCGCTGGCGGTCTTGTCATCCTCCACGAACTGGTCATAGCCCATGCCCCCCATGAACTCCTCTATCCTGTCGATGCATTCCATGATGTCTTTGAGGTAGAGGGTAGAGTCCCGTTTCAAGCCCCTACCACCTCGGCAAGGATTTGGTCACGGAGCTCTGGCCGGATGACCTGTTTACGCACCAGATCCACCTTGAGGCCCAGGATTTCCTCCAGGTGCCTTTCCAGGGCAACAAACTCCAAAAGGTCGGGCACCACGTCAAAGTCCACCAGGATGTCTACGTCGCTGGCCTTTTTATGCTCCCCCCTCACAACAGAACCGAAGATACCAATCTCCCTTACACCATATCTCTTCTTCAACTCTTCTTTATGCATGACCAAAATCTCTCTGATTGCTTTCAGGTCTTTCATCTTCACACAAACCTATTCTCAACACTCTTTTTTTGACCTCCTTCCTTAATCTATCTTTTCATTCCATTTCTTCATTGCGATGGGTTTGTGCCTCATAATTGCTGAACCAAAAATAGTTGAATGTTCGCTCAGGGCCTGAACAGCGACGTAAAATCCGTTTGTACCAAGAGGAGAAGCAGGGGCACCGAGGTCTGCTACGACCCCGGAGAGGAAGCAGGCAACAAAAGAGAGGGAGCTGAAGGCCCTCTTGAATGCCTCAGGGGAGCTCAAATGCGACAACCTGAGCGTCGTTACATGGGACTATGAAGGAGACGGGGAGTTTAAGGGAAAGAAGATATCTTTTCCCCCCCTCTGGAAATGGCTCCTCTGATGCCGTTTGGGGGAGATGGCCAGGCGTTTCGTCCAGGCATCTGCTTAACCTATTTGGACAAATTGCGGCAGTGGAGAGGGCGCTTGAGGGCGAGAATGCAGGCACGGTTGTGAGGGGAAGTGTGTAAAGGTACAAATTTATATACTTCAAAAACCAATATAAGGTTCGCGTTAGCGGAGGTCTATCTATTACGGGGAAGAGTATGAGTTTGGGCCATAGGCTTGGCATTGGGGTTTTATTTGCAGTTATATTTTCAATATTAATGGCGGGGAGCGCGAGCGCTTATACTACAACCATGTATCCCCATAATGGGGAAACTCACGTTCCAGTTAATTCAAAGATAGAAGTATTTTTCCAGGGACTTCCGTCGGGCACATTATTCCAGCCAGATGCAGGGGTTACAGATTTGTTCGAGATTTGGGATTTGACAACCAGTACAGAGATTCACGGTGGTTTTTCTATTGTCTTACATCCCAACGAACCCAACGCCGTCATTCAAATAAATGGCATAACATTTGTAGCCAATCATCAGTATAAGGTAATATTTTATCAAGGAAGTGTACCAGGCGATCTTCAATACAATGTAGATTTTCCATGCTGCTCTACGATGTATTTGCCTCAAAGTACTATACAAACAATATTTACAGTGGGGGCGCACACTGCCCCCACAATATTTTTCGGCGTCAATGAGACCATATATAGAAATGATACAAATTCGGACTGGGACGCTGTAAATGGCAGAAACCAGTCAAAGAAGTATATGGACCTTTCACTTGGCTCAATAAACAAATCCGGCGCATGCGCTTTAGAGAATTGCCCAAAAAATGCGAGCAAAACAATTTTCGACTTTAGTTACAATA
>JAHJSX010000194.1 GCA_018830205.1 archaeon
CACCTCATCCCTTCTTCCAGCTTGGGCTCGACGTAGTAGCCGCAGACCGCCAGGGCGCTGTTTGTCGGCAGGTCGAACCAGCTACCGCCGCGGACGCCGCGGTAGGGCTCGGGCGGCAGGGGTGCGATCCCTGGATCCTCGAGCGGGTCGAGCACCCATTCGTTTTCGTTTCCCAGCATGTCGTACAGACCCCAGCCGTTGGGGCGCCTCGTCGCGACAGCCTGAGGTCCATCGTGGGCATTGCCGCTGTACCAGGCGATGGGCTCCAGGCTGGCATCGGCCCATCCTCCAGCTCGGGGATGCGGGTCTCCGCTGTAGTAGGCGGTAATGGTCCCGGCCCGCGCGAGGTACTCCCATTCGTCACCCGTGGGCAGCCTGAACCCCGGGCAGGATTGATCGACCCGCTCGAACCGTGGTGTGCAGCGGATCTGCCCCGCGATGGTCGTACAGTCGAAGCACGGCTCAAGCCCCTGTTGCCTCGAGAGGACGTTGCAGTAGGCCACCGCCTCGTGCCAGCTCGCCTCCACGGGGCAGCTCGGCCCGCACTCCTTGTGCGCTGGCGGCGTGAATCCGAGCGCCGATTGGAACTGGTCGCGCGTGACCTCGGTGCGCAACGCCTCCAGGTCGTGGTCCACGCGCAGTTCCTTCGGCTCCGCCCAGCAGCCCTGCAGCGCCAGACATCCAGCCCGGACGGTACACAGGTCTCCCAGGCACTCCTGCGTGATCGGGGGCATGGAGCAGCCTGGTCCGCCGTCCCCGGCACTCATGGGCTGCCTGTGACTACAACCCTGGGCCAGCAGCCCCGCGACCGAAAGCAGAGCAGCGATTCTCATCCAGGCTGTCGTTCTCAACATTGTCTACACGGAACCCTTCGGAGGTCCAGAGGCGCTCAGTGACATAGCAACCCACCGCCTGTGTGCGCGACCTTGCTCGTCGAAGAATCAACACTGACACCGCCAGATGTTTCGTCTTGTGGGGAGCAGTATTGGTCGTCGTCTTCTCCGGAAACGCGCAACTCGTACCAAACCGCACTGACGCCGGATCCCTTGAGACCAACGATCTGATGGTCTGAGGGCTCCGCGACAAGCAACAACCCATGGTAGGGAAACCCCTCCAGGCGGACAGTCCATGTTTCGTTCATCACTGTGTTGGCGCCAACAACGAGAAAGTCGTCGCCATCAACGGCAGCGAGGCGCAATCGAGAATCGCTCCCTGCGAAGTCTTCAACGGCATTGGACCGCGGAACACCAATCCAAAGCTCCCATGCCCCGTTCACGTCACCCATCGTTCTTACAGATAGCTGCAATTCTACATACGGGTCGGCACCATCGGGCGGACCGTACGGCACACCGCCGTCGCAAGCCACCATCATGAGCAACAAAGCCGACAAGAGGGGAATGTGGTTTCTCACGGCTACACCTCGAACCAAGTAAGAAAAGATAACCTACCCGATCGTCTTCCTGCACTCAGCAGGCCGTCTCGTGCCCTGCAGTTCCATTCTCTCTGGTCGGCCAGGGTGTGCTGGTACGTGTTGTTGTCCGCCACACCACCACCAGATCTGACCTGTCCTCGTGCAGCTATGTGCCACGGCCGACCATCTGGGCGCTCTGGCACAGGGCGTGCCAGGGGGTCACCCCGGTAGAGCAGTCGACGGCGGCCCATGATGACGCAGTCCACCCAGGGCTCAGCGACCCCTCGGTCAGCACCTGAAGGACGGGGGCGATGATCGTGCGACGGATGCGCATGCTGCGGCAGGACGCAAGCCGTGTACCATGTCCGGCGCCCGTGATCCTGGCGAATTGGAGTCGAAACATGGGGGGGCGAGTCCCGATAGTGCACACGACCGGTTGCAGATCGAGCAGCGAGAGCGAGAAGGCAGTGTCACGGCCAGGCTGCCGTAAGCCACGATGCTGTGGAAGTCGTAGCTCGGCACCTCCGGATTGGTGAGGCTGGCCAGCTTGGCGTTGAACCAGGATGCGGACTCGGTGCTGTTGTCGTCGGTGACGGCGACGTGGTTCTTGACAGCGCTCACGCGCAGGACGGGGTGGAGGTCGTTGGTCAAGCGGCTCGTCGCCTTCCTGCTGTTACTCTCCTTCGGCCTCTTGACGCTGCTCGGACTCCTGCGCGGCATGAAGCAGGCGGTGAGCACCTGCCGGCGTCACCTCGATCGCCTGCACCAGCTCGCGCACCGCGTCGATGTGGTCACTATGTGCGGACGGATGGGTGGGGGCTCGCTGCGGGCGATCGCTGCGAGGTCGAGACGCGCTCGAGCGCCTCGCAGGGAGGTAGCTGAACTCGGGCTGCACGTCCTGCAGCACCATCACCAGCGATGATTTGTCCCGGGGATAACGTCCGAGGATCGCATCGACCCTGGCGGCGTCAACTTGCATGGATCCGGGCTCCGGCAGGGGAGGGGGGCTGTTGTGCGTCTTCGATCAGGGGCTCCGGCAAGAGCCAGCGCACCCTCTGGTTATGGTGATGGCAGCTCCGCGACGACACCCGGGGTACATCCCATAAAGTATCGCGCCCGCAAAGTGCAGGCCGGGTCACGCCGGGTGACGTCGGGTGACGTCCACCGTCGGCCAGGAGGTCAGTGAGTCAGGCCG
>JAHJSX010000030.1 GCA_018830205.1 archaeon
AGGCAAGTACCATGTCCATGCTGAGGGACTGCATTAGGGCCGGGCCGAATACGAAGAGGACCACCCGTACTATGCAGAATACACCTGCTTTTACGACAGCGACCGCGTGCAGAAGCGCGCTTACAGGGGTGGGCGCTATCATAGCAGTTGGGAGCCAGCTGTGAAGCGGCATTAGCGCCGCCTTTGTATATCCAAGTATGAAAAGGGCGAATACGACGGTAAGCAGCACGTCAGAGCCCGTTCCTGCCAGAAAACCCCCGTTTGTAAAATCAAGGGTATTTGCAACCGAGTACGTTATGACTATGGCAACCAGCTGGAAGATGATTGAAGTACCAAGAAGATATGTGAGGTATTTTTTTCCGGCCCATATGGCTTCTGGCGACTCGTCATGGATTACAAGCGGGTAGGTCATGATAGTAAGCACTTCATAAAAGATGAAAAGGGTCAGAAGGTTTGCAGCAAACGCTATCCCCATCGCAGACGACAGCGCTATCGCAAAGCATATGTAGTACCGTGTTTGCGCGTGCTCCTTTAAAGTCCTCATGTAGCCGATTGAATAGAGGGATGTCAAAATCCAGAGGAAAGAAGCTGTCAGGGCGAAAAATATTCCAAATGGGTCGACCCTGAACTTGATATCTATGCCGGGCAAAAATGTCCAGAACGTATACTCTATTATATCTCCCCGCAGGATTAAAGGAAGCATTGACGCAACTATTAAAAACTTCAAAACGCCGGCACCAAGGGTCCATGATTCGCGCAGGTTCGGGTTTTTCTTGGACCTCCATATCAGGAAAGCGGCTACAAGGGAGATGCATATCGCCATTACGGGTCTTGTGTCTTCGATTATCACTTCACCATCTCCTGAACTCTCCAATCTTGGTCGTGTCAATTGTTCCATATAGCCTGTACAAATAGACAAATATTGCAAGCCCAACCGCAGCTTCTGCGGCTGCTATCGCTATGGAAAACGCCACGAGAATCTGCCCTGATATATCACCCAGGTACGTTGAGAATGCAATCAGGTTGATGTTGGCCGCGTTTAGCATCATCTCAACGCACATCAGGATTTTTACAGCGTTTCTCTGGGTCATTATGCCAAATGCACCTATTGTAAACAGAAGCGCTGCAAGTGTCAGATAGTAATGTAGGGGTATCAACTTCCGGCCTCCTTTTTTGCAATGAATATCGCGCCAATCAGGGCCGCGAGAAGTACGAGCGAGATGACCTCAAATGGGAATACGAATGTTGTGAATATTGCATTTCCAATATCAATTGTGGATGGTGGGAGAACTGCAGGTTTTCCGTACCACGAAAGCTGTAGCGTCTTTACAAGAAGTGCGGCAAAAACGATAAACGTTCCAATCCCAAGCGGCCTATTCACTCTTGGCACCCTCCTCTACTTTTTCCTTTTTTGTAAGCATGATAGCAAAAATCATAAGGATTACGACGGCCCCGGCATAGACCAGAATCTGGACCATGGCAATGAATTCGGCACCGAGCATCACAAAAAGCCCGGCAATGCTTAGAAGCATCACAGCAAGGTAAAGCGCGCTGTGGAATATCTCTTTTGACGAAATTACAAGCACTGCAGATGCCAGGATAACAAAAGAAACTGCGAAAAAGATTGCAAGTTCAGGATTCATCTTTCTCTTCCTCCTCTTCGCCTTTTCCCCTTGCAAGTCGGTCGATTCCATATACCAAAGCCTCGCGGCTGGTGTCGCAAAACTCGTATTCTGGCGTCATGCTAAGGACTCCCTTGCCGATGCAGTGGTCTATGCAAAGCCCGCAGAACATGCACCTGCCGATGTATATGTTGAACTTGTCAATCTGCTTCTTGCCTTCCGGTGTGGTGGATACTTCAAGCTCAATGCAGTTATTTGGGCACACCCTTGCACATGCACCGCAGCCAAGGCACCCTTCAGGATTGTATACATGAAGTCCTCTTGACCTAGCTGGAAGTTCGCGGCGCTGTTCTGGATATTGAACCGTGATCGGCTTTTTGAATACGTGCCTTAATGTTACAAGCATTGGCGCCGCGTGAACAATTTTTGAGAGTTTTGAAACCATTTTTTTTCCACCTACAATGTCATGAATACTCCGGTTAATAGTATGTTCAAAAGCGCGAGAGGAATAAGGACCTTCCATCCAATCGCTGTCATCTGCACTATCGTTACTCTTGGCAGGGTTCCCCTAATCCACATCAGGATGAGTATCACAACGTACATCTTCACTATGAGCACTCCTGCCTGTAAAATGAAGGGTACTGTGACAAACGGGATGTTCCAGCCGCCAAAGAACAGGAGGACCATGAGGGCTGAGGCGACTACCATGTGTATGTACTCTGCAAACAGAAGAAGACCAAATTTCATTCCAGAATATTCTGTATGAAAGCCGGCGACCAGTTCGGACTCGCTTTCAGGCATGTCAAAGGGAATACGGCCCATCTCAGCGATGGCCGCAATAAAGAATACTATGAAACCAATCGGCTGCAAAAAGACATACCATATATTTTCCTGTGCATGTGTTATCTCTACCAGGCTCAAGGATCCGGCAAGCGCCACGACCCCGATTATGGACAGCACAAGAGGTATTTCATAGCTAAGGGACTGGGCAACCGCACGCATTGCACCAAGTAGTGTGTATTTGTTGTTTGACCCCCAACCGGCCATAATCACAGGTATTGTACCAAGGGATAACAATGCGATAACATACAGGATTCCGACATTCAGGTCTGAGACCATTAATCCGCTTGCAAATGGGATGGCAACCGCTGGCAAAATTGCTGCACCAAAGGCCACTGCAGGTGCAAGGGTGAATACAGCTCTGTCTGCTTTTTCTGGAATTATGTCCTCCTTTACAAACAATTTTACGGTGTCTGCAATCGGCTGGAGAAGTCCAAACTTCCCTGCCCTGTTCGGGCCATATCTCACCTGAAGCCTTGCTATTACCTTCCTCTCAAGCCATACCAGGAATAGAACATTCAAAGATACAAACGTTATTATGCCTGCTACACCTGCCACTCCTTTTATGAGTGCAAATACCAGAGGATTATCAAGGATGGCAATCATCTATCCACATCCCCCAAAACTATATCAATGCTTGCAAAATTGGCCACTACGTCGGCCAGGATGGCTCCTCTTGCAGTAGCTGGAAATGCAGAGAGATTGCAAAATGAAGGGCTCCTTATCTTTAGCCTGAATGGGCTTTTGCTTTCCCCATCACTTACAAGATACATCGAAAGCTCCCCCCTCGGAGCTTCCGTCCTTGAATAGACCTCTCCAAAAGGCGGCTTTAAAATCTTTGGAATCTTTGCCCTGAAGTCTCCTTTTGGCAGTGCGTCAAGTGCCTGGTTTACAATGTTTATACTCTCGTATATCTCCCTTAATCTCATATTGAACCTTGCAAGGGTGTCCCCGCCCTTTTCTGTTATCACTTTGAAGTCTAGCTGGTCGTAAATAGAATAGGGGTCGTCCTTCCTGACATCGTGGGCCAAGCCGCATGCCCTGAGATTGGCACCGGTGACGCCCATGTTTACTGCATCCTCTTTTTTCAGGATACCGACGCCCTCGCACCTTTTGAGAAATATCTCGTTGCTGTAGAAGTATTTTTTATAATCCTCGAGATATTTCGGTAAATCCTCCATTTCTTTCCTGCATTTTTCAACAAAACCGTCCGCCAGGTCGTATCTGACGCCGCCAGGCCAGATGTAACTATAGACCATCCTGCCACCGGTTGTCATCTCAAGAAGATCAAGGAGTCTTTCCCTCTCCCGGAATCCATACATCAAAACAGTCCATGCCCCTACATCCGCACCGAATGACGAAATAAAAAGAAGGTGGCTTGCAATCCTTTGAAGCTCAAGCATAATCACCCGGATATAGTCTGCTCTTTCTGGCACTTCTATCTCCATCAGCTCTTCGATTGCCTGGACGTACACCTGGTTGTTGCCAAGCGGTGCGACGTAATCCAGCCGGTCAGTGAGCGGCAGGAATTGGATATATGTTCTGTTTTCCGCAAGCTTCTCCATTCCCCTGTGGAGATATCCAATAACCGGTTCTACCTCAAGCGCCTTTTCACCGTCCACCTTCAAAACAAGTCGGCATACACCGTGGGTGCTGGGGTGCTGGGGCCCCATATTAAGGAGCATTTCATTGGGTTTTAGCTTTGTTGTACTTAGTTGTGCCATTATCTTCTTATTCCATTGTTTTTAATACGTCTTTTGAGGATATCACTCCGCTTAGCTCGCCACCTTCTCCCCATACAAGGAGATGGTGAATCCCTGATATTGCCATGATTTTCATGGCCTCATCAACAGAACTGTTCTCGAATACTTGAAGGCAAGGGTTCAACCCGCCAAATTCGCACACAGACATGTGTTTTTCTACCCCTATGTCCTTGAGGCATTTCCCAACTCCCGCATGAGAAAATATGTCTGTTTCTGTGACCATCCCTACAATTTTTTCGTCTGCTTTTACCACTACCCCCGACGTGTCCTCTTCTATCATCCTTTCTTTTGCATCATAGAATGTCATGCCTGTTCCGATGGCCGGGATGTCTGTTCTCATAAGTTCTTTCACATTCATTGTTTTCACCAGGGTTTTGCTTTAAGTTCAAAATCTTTCCTTAGAGGGTGTCCCTTGAAATCATCTGGCAGGAGTATCCTGCGAAGATCCGGGTGGCCCTCAAATTTAATGCCCATAAGGTCATAGGTCTCGCGCTCAAGCCAGTCCGCACTCTTCCAGATGGATGTCACTGAATCTATCTTCGGGTCGTCCTTTGACACAAGCGTCCTTATGGTCAAAAGCTCGCGCTTCTCATATGACCAGATGTGATAAACGCTCTCCATCCGGTCCTCGTATTCAACGCCAGAAATGCTTGAGAGGTGGTCAAATCCCATCTCCTGCACTGTTTTTGCGACATCGAGAATGTTTTCGCCTTTGACTGCGATATAAATCCGCCGCTCCCTCTGGACCCATGCCTTTAGGACTGTGTCTCCGAGCGCTTTCTTTATCTCATCAAGTGCCTTGCTCTTTGGCACGGGCTTTTTCTTCTTGGGCTTCTCTTCTTCCGCCCCTTCTTTCTTCTCTTCGGCCTTTGGCAATTCTTTTGGCTTTTCTTCTGTTTTTTCTGCTGGTTCTACCGTTACCTCTTCAGGCTTTGCTTCCGGCTGTTCCTCTGGCCTTTCCTCATCTGCCATTTGACTTGTACCTCTCAATATCTCCGTTTTTGATTCTCTCGCGGAGCTTCATAATTCCATAAATTAATGTCTCCGGGCGCGGCGGACATCCGGGTATGTATACATCCACAGGTATTATCTTGTCCACGCCATCCAGAACACTGTAAGAATCGTAAAATGGGCCTCCACATATAGCGCACTCACCCATTGCAATGACATACTTTGGCTCTGGCATCTGGTCATATAGCCTCTTGACGTTAGGTGCCATCTTATCTGTCACGGTGCCTGCTACAATCATCAGGTCAGCTTGCCTTGGGGAAGCGCGAAAGAGCATCCCAAATCTCTCGAAAGTGTCGAATCGCGATGCACCTGCAGCCATCATCTCAATAGCACAGCAGGCAAGCCCAAAGGTCGCGGGCCAGAGCGACTTTTCTCGTGCCCAGCGAAACAGGAGCTTGTCCAGGGTAGTTGTTATCACATCCATTCAAGCGCCCCCTTCTTCCAAGCGTAAGCAAGGCCTACGACTAGCACGAAAATAAATATGAACATTTCAACGACCGCAAAAAGCCCGAGGCCTGGAAATACCAGAGCCCATGGGAAAAGAAATACAACCTCTACATCGAACACAACAAAAAGCAGGGCAAGGAGGTAATACTGTACGTTGTGCTGAATCCTTGAGTCCCCAAAAGGCAGTATACTGCACTCATAGGTGACGTACTTTTCTGGCTCTGGTTTTGCAGGCCGCAGAAGACTTGACACTAAAAGTATAATTAAGGGAAAAGCTAGTCCCACCACAACAAAAATAGCTACTGGTAGGTAGTCATACTGGAGCAATATCTACCTCCTCCTTCACGAATCTGCCTCCGTCTCCACAAAGTCTTCCTCCTTCAACCGCAATTCGTATCTTTTATCTTATAAGCATTTGGGAGTATGTATGTTTTATGCACAATTGTGCACACACTAATTTTGACTTCGAAAAAAAGCTATTTCCAGAGTGAGAAATCCTTCTCTTTAAGCTCTCTAGATTTCTTTTGTAAAAGCTTGTAAACCACGCCGTGCGGCATGCCCCTGCAAATGAGTGTTATGGCCTCCCTCGCAGCGTCTGCCCTCTCCGGGGTGCCGACCACGGCAACGCACCTCCTGGATACTGAGACGTCTGCGCCCGTGTATTCTTCCACTGCTCTTCTGGCCTTTCCCTTTGTACCGATTATCCGTGCCTTTTGCCTCTCAAGTGTCTTTTTTGACCTGCCCACAATGTCCTCAAGTTCAATAATCTCGAGTACATAGTCGTCACTTCTAAGTTTCATGGCCTTTTGCGGGTTCATACCCTCGCCTATTGCCTTTATTATGTCCCTTGTTTTCCATTCTGCGAGCACGTCCTCCCCAATATTTTCCACACGTACTGTTCCCTCTTCAGCATCCAACTCTATCTTGACCTGAAGCCGGTCCTCTATCTCACGCTTTGTTGCCCCCTCTTTTCCTATCAAAACCCCAATCCGTTTTTTGGGAATTCGTAGATATTCCATTTCAATCACAAATCTCGTTAAAGACCTTTTTTTCATCTATTTTGAAGTACTTCTGGAAAAAGTTTGTTATGTTTGACACGTCGCGCCTCAGGAACTCCTCGGCTCGCGGATGGTCCTTTGCGACGGCTTGGGCAAAGTCTATCATTATTGGCTCACCTTTCATCATCAATATATTATACTCGCTTAAATCTGCATGTACGAGCCCTGCTTTTTTGTAAAGGCGTTTAATGTCTCTTTTTATCTTTTTAAATACTTCTTTTGGGTCTTCCATCCGGGAATTTTTAAGCATGGGGGCCGGAACGTCGCCCTCTCCCAAAAATTCCATGATAATTATGTTGTTCTTGGAAGCGAGCGGCTCTGGAACTCTTATGTGCTCGGAAGCGCTTTTCAGGTTTCTGAACTCCTTTTGTACCCACAGTTTGACCATGATCCTTTTGCTTTTGCTTTTTTTTATGTCCTCAAAGCGATGGTCGCCGTCAATATACGCCATCATCATGCTGTAATCCCTGTTTCCGGTCCTGTGAATTTTCACGGCCAGGTTTTCGTCCCCGCGTTTCCCAAGGAACGTATTTGCCTCCTTGCCAGTTTTGATTGTACCATATAATAGGTCTATCGCTCCTTTGTTTGCGAGGTCATAAAGAGCCAATAGGGTTGTCCTGTCAAAAACCTCATCGTGGATTTTGTAGTCCTCGACCCCTTTAACCCGCTTTCGCATCTGGTCTATTTTTTTGTCCAGTTTTAAGACTTTCTTCTCGAGCAACTAGATTACTCCCTGATTCATGAGCCTGTTCACCTGCGGCCTTGTGTACCGCCAGACTATGTCCCCTTTTTTGTCCGCCTGAACCGACCACGGCTTGACGATGACTATGTCGCCCGCCTTTATCCAAATCCTGCGCCTGATTTTCCCGGGGATTCTGCACATCCTTACGTTGTTGTCCTTGCACTTGACAACCATGCGGCTTGCCCCCATCAGCTGTTCCACTATCCCGAATACTTCGCCGTCTCTTGGCATCCGGAGCCTTCTTAGTTCCTGTGCTTCGTCTTCTATCTCTTCCAGGGGCATTCCTCCAATGTTGTACATGTCCCTTATTTAACCGTTTGTAACCGCCTCGTAAAGCCTTGCGGCCTTGTTGTCCTTCTCAAAGTGAACTCTTATAGGGCTTACGAGCCGGTCTATCTCACGCGCAACGGCACCCTTTAAATCCTGCGGGTGGAGATCTCCTCCTGCATAAGACGCCTCAAGTTCACGGTAACTTGAAAAAGTAAAGTCGCCGCCAAATTTCTCTGGCCTTTTTATCTCAAGCTCACCGCTTGAGCGGAATATTATCTCTTTCGTGTACTCAAGTACCGGGTTGTCCTTCGCCGTGTTCATGGGGCAAAAAGCAGAATTTATCTTCCTCTTTATATCTTCAGCTGAATCGTGGACAAAAATCGACGTATCTGGGATTGATTTTGACATCTTTGAGCTTATTGCCCTGTCAATGGCGCTGTCTTCATCGAAGCCCTTTGCGCCCGCCGGCCCGTCAAGGCCCATGAGCATGCGGTGGCTTACTATTACGGGTTTTCCATTCACGCCTTTTCCTTCATATCCAAGCTGCTTGACTATGTCACGCTTCTCGGCTATCTCCCTTGCAAGCATGTTCACCTTGCGCTGGTCAAGGCCGAGCTGGCAGATGTCAGCCCCGATATGAAAAATATCGGCGCACTGCATGGAGGGGTAGAAATTCAGGGCAGCCGACTGGGAGTCGTCGTCGCTTCGGCCTGCGATGGCCAGACTGCGCCTGGTCCGCTTGAGCGAGTGGTTCCTTGCTATTATAATGACCTTCTTCCAGTACTCTGGGTCGTCAAAAAATTCCTTGTGCCAGATGACCTCCACTTTTTTCATGTCAACGCCTGCGGCCTTCCAGACCTCCACAAAATACTCGCCGGCGGTACGAATCCTTTCAAGGTCCCCGTCGAACTTGTTGTTAATCCATGCAAACGAGTCTGCAAGTATGAGCTTCACCTTCACGCCTGCCGCAAGGAGGTCCTTTATCAAAAGGGGACGATAGACACCCACCGGCAGGTGCGCTAAGCCGCTTGGCTCGAATCCATCGTAGGCAACTGGGTGCTTTTTTTCGCGCAAGAGCTGTTTTAGCTCACTTTCCTTTATAATCTCCTGCCCGACTCCTTTTACCAGCTCGAATCTATCCATATTCGAAAAGTTCGCGCGCAAAGTTTATTAAGTTTGCTGATTCGAGAGTTGAGAGTGGAACCAATTGAGCAGGCCTGGATAGTGACAGACCTCATGGCAAAGGAGGCAACAAAGGAGGGGCTTTTGGTAGATAAGGCCGTGTCCCTTTTGAGGTCCGCAAAAGCTCTTTTAAACGAGTGCCACCTGAACATAGCAACACGGGACGAGCTCCTGCCAAAGGCCGCCGCCCTCATGAACGAAGCGCAAAAAGAAATATTTACCCTGGCAAAACCACTCGGCAGCGATTTTGAAGAAAAATGGACAGCACAGTTGAAGAAGGCCCTTCACGGCGAAAAAATAGGTGAATTTAAAGTCGAGGGTTCCTCAAAATTCAGGCCCAACATGCCAAAGGGCAGTGAGTGGGTGAGGGTTGCAATGCCAGAGGGGGCCAAGGGGAAAATGAAGGATATTGAAAAGAGTGCTGGTGTTGAAATCAAAGAAGACGATGACTCGCACGTAATCATAGCCGGGGACAAAGAGGCAATCCGAAAGGCGCTTGACGAGCTGTCCCCTTATTTCAAAAATAAGAACTAGGTTAAAAATTTTAAGTATTGTGCGAGGAACAATAATCGGGAGGTAACAATATGACAAAGCAAAAACAGGTTTACAAGTGCAATGTATGCGGGAATATCGTTGAGGTTTTGCACGCAGGTGTTGGAGAGCTCGTTTGCTGCGGCGAGTCTATGATGCTTCTTGTGGAAAACACAGTAGATGCCGCTATTGAAAAACACGTGCCCGTAATTGAAAAAACAGAAAAAGGGGTTAAGGTGAAGGTAGGTTCTGTCCCGCATCCAATGGAGGAAGAACACCATATAGAGTGGATTGAAATAATCGCTGATGGAAGAGTTTATAGAAAGTTCCTAAAACCAGGGGACGAACCTATCGCAGAGTTTGGGATAAATGCAGACAATATCATTGCAAGAGAATACTGCAATCTCCACGGCCTTTGGAAATCAGATTAATAAGTCCTGTTTACAAGGAAATTCGTCAGAGTTCTTAGTTTGTCCATCGACTCGTTTTCAATACCTGTCTTGTCAAGCTCGTCTAGGGCCTCGCGCTCAAACTTGTCTGCTATCTTTTGAGACTCTTCCCTCGCATTTACCCCGTCCAGAATAGTTAAGATTGTGCTTACATCGCCGTCAGACATTTCTTCCTTTTTGTAAATCTCAATTAACTGGCCTCTGTCTTTTTCCGATGCATTTTCGAACGCGTATAAAACAGGAAGCGTCTTCTTTTTGTTTTTTATGTCACTGGCCTTTGGCTTTCCTGTGTCTTCGGTTTTTTGCCAGATGCCGATTATGTCATCAACTATCTGGAATGCGGCTCCGATTTTCCTTCCGAATTTTTTAAAATGTTCTGGGGTTTTCTCGTCGTTTGTTGCAAGTACTGCGCCGATGAAAGTTGATGCCTCAATTAGAGCCGCGGTCTTCCTGGAAACCATATCCAAATACATATCGGGTGTAACATCATTCCTGCCCTCAAAACTCATATCGAGGTACTGGCCCTCGCAAAGCTCCATTACAGTGCGGTTGAGTATCCCCATTACGTCCACGATTTTCGAATGCGTAACGTTTAGTTCATCAAGGCGCAAGGCAGCGAGGTTTGCCATGACATGCATCCCGTCCCCGGCGTTGATTGCGTGCGGCACGCCCCAGATTTTCCAGACAGTGGGCTTGTGCCTTCTTTCAGTGTCCATGTCCTCTATGTCATCATGAATTAGTGAAAAGTTGTGTATCAGCTCAAGTGCGGCTGCTGGTGCAAGCGCCTTGTCGTAAACACCGCTTATGGCGTTGTATGTCAAAAGGCACATGGTCGGCCTAAACCTCTTTCCCACATAGCCCTTGGCGGGCTTTAGGTCCTCATCAAGCCACCCCAGGTGGTATTTCATTATGTCATAAAGTGGTTTTGGAAAGTCATGACCCTCAAAGGTGCGGTTTATCTCGGCATCAATCATACCCAGATGCTGGTTTAGTATTTCTTCGCCATCCATTATACTTGCCTCCCTATAAAATCAGCTATACGAAATAAAAATATTACGCCGTGTGCTTATCGATGGTTGGCTTTTTTACATCCGGCAGAGGTATAAGGTCTTTAATCTTCTCAAGGAGTCCTTCTTTGTCGCCTGTCCAGATGAATACGTGCTCCAATACCTGGGACAAATTTTTCACAGGGATAATCTTTATTTGGCTTTTTGCCGCAACCATCACGTCCTTGTTATTGGCATAGGGAATTATTACTTTTTTTATACCTGCAGCTATCGCTGCCTCAATCTTTGCATTTACGCCGCCTACCGGCAAAACATCGCCTCTTACACTTAGGCTCCCTGTCATCGCAGTGCTCATGTCCACGGGGATGTTCTCAAGCGCAGAAAGCACTGCGGTTGCAACAGAAATGCTTGCACTGTCACCTTCCACTCCTTCATAGGTCTGCAAAAACTGTATGTGCACATCGTATTTTGATATGTCCACGCCGGTGTGCTTTTTGATTACTGCACTTACGTTTTGTATGGCCTCCTGTGCTATTATCTGCAGTTTGCCTGTGGCAATTATTCTTCCCTCTTCCCTGCTATGGGCCGGTGCAACTTCTGCAACGATTGGCAGTATTACCCCGCTGTCAGACCCAATTACTGCAAGGCCGTTTACCTTGCCTATCTCGCTGCCTTTAGTTGTATATACATGGTAATCCTTTTTGACGCTGATGTACCTGTCAGCTATCTGCTGCTCCAGCGTCTTTGCGATGCTTTTTGCCTTTTTAACGTGTTTTACGTCCACGAATCTGGCCTTCTCGCTTCTTGCAACGTCCCCTGCCGCCCTTACAAGTCCGCCAAGACCCCTCAGTCTCAGGGTCAATTTTTCTCTCCTTCCAGAGCGCCTTTTTGCCTCCTCTATTATCGCTATTACTGCGTCCCGCCTGAAGTGGGGAATCTTTTTGTCCTTTACTACTTCTTGCGCTACGAACTGCGCCAGTTTGTTCCTGTTTTCAAGGTTGTCGTTCATTACGTCCTTCATGTATATCTCATAGCCATAGCCCCTGATTCTTGAGCGCAGCGCAGGGTGCATGTTGACGACGGTCTCAAGGTTGCCTGCAGCCACAAGTATGAAGTCGCATGTGACGGGCTCTGTTCTTATCATTGCCCCGCTTGAGCGCTCGCTCTGGCCTGTAATCTGGTACTTCTTCTCCTGAAGCCCCGTTAAAAGGTCCTGCTGGGATTCTATTCCAAGCGTGGCTATCTCATCAATAAATAAAATGCCTTTGTTTGCCCGATGAATTGCTCCCGCTTCGACAAGCTCATGCGGCGGTGTTTCAAGTCCGCCGGACTGGAATGGGTCGTGCCGGACATCCCCGAGAAGCGCTCCTGCGTGGGAGCCCGTGGCATCAACAAACGGCGCCTTTGTCTTGCCTTTGTTGTTTACAAGGAGTTTCGGGACGAGCACATCGTCCTTGACTTTGATATACTGCCTTCCCATAAGGAGGAAAACTGATGCTATTATGCCGCCAAAAAGCACCATTGGGTTTGAGCCCGGGGCAAAAAATCCATAGTAGATAACGAGAAACATTATTGAGATAAA
>JAHJSX010000203.1 GCA_018830205.1 archaeon
AATTTCGTGAAGATTTCAAATGATAATTCTAAGTAAAAACCATCTAAAGGAGATGGAAGACCACGCCAAATCAAATAGGGCAAACGAGGCATGCGGCGTACTTGCGGGCAGGGGGGAAAAAGTAGAAAAAATCTATCCCTGCAAAAATGTCTCTAAAAACCCGAACTCACACTATGAAATTGCGCCAGCTGAACTCATTGGGGTTTTCAATGACGTGGAAGACAATGGTCTAGAAATCCTTGGATTCTATCACTCGCATCCTGCTGGGCCGCTTGGTCCTTCAAACATAGACCGTGCGACAGCGACGTGGCACAACCACTCTTATGTCATTCTGCACCCCCTGGGCGTTGGCTCATGGAGGTGGGACGAGGGGGCAGGAAAATTCATCGAGGAAGAATTGCAGGTATTATAAAAAGAAAAATCTATTTATCTTCCTAGCCCAAGACTTGTTCTAAATGGACCTTGAAGGATTTGTCAGAAGGAGAATCATCAAAGGGATTGATGAGGAAGAGATAGCACTTGAGCTGGATGGGGTGCTGCAGGAATTCAAGGACTGGAGTGATGAGACGCGGAAGGAATTTTCCCGGGCCGTCATCGATGAAGTAAAAATCACAAATCAAAAAATAGAAGACCCCTTTTTAAAAACACTAATTGAGTACCCTAAAACTGGCGTCACAATGGGGGAATTTGGGGTGGGCTCCCGCGGCGAGGGTGACTTCTTTGTCCACAGGAATCTTGCAGAAATTATCAAAAGCGACGCAGTGGTGGATGTAACACAGCAGGACGATGCAGGGGTCGTGAAAGGGGAGGGAAAATACGTAACAGTCGCAATTGACGGCATGCATTCGAGGCTTAGCGACTTCCCATACCTTGCAGGGTTTCACGTAGCAAGGGCCGCACTTAGGGATGTATATTCAATGGGCTCAAGGCCCGTTGCGCTTATATCTGACTTGCACCTTGCAGACGACGGGGACATTGGAAAGCTCTTTGATTTCACATCAGGTGTTGGCACGGTTTCGGATTTGACGGATGTGCCGACAGTCGCAGGGAGTACGCTTAGAGTCGGCGGGGACATGGTTTTGGGCGACCGCCTTGTTGCAGCAGTTGGAGCGGTTGGTGTTTCAAGTGATATGCCGACTGCAAGAAAAAATGCAAAGCCCGGGGACGTGATACTCATGACAGAAGGGGCAGGCGGAGGCACGATTACGACGATTGCACTATACAACGGGCATTTCGATGTACTTAAAGAAACCCTCAACGTGGATTTCATGCAAGACTGCAATAAAATTCAAGAGGCAGGGCTCCTGCCAAAAATTCATGCAATGACCGATGTCACCAATGGGGGGTTGCGGGGTGATGCGACCGAGATATCCACAACGTCGGGGTGCAAGCTGGTATTCTACGAGGAGATGCTTGATAAGACAGTCAACCTAAAAGTTCTAAAAATGCTAAAAGAACTTGAAATCGACAGCCTTGGCATTTCCACTGACTCGCTTTTGCTTATACTACCGGAAGAATATGTTGAGGACGTTAAGAAAATTCTAAATAATGCATACGTGGTGGGTCGTGTAGAAAAAGGAACGGGAGCAAAAATACAAGGCGCTGTGGAGCGAGATTTCACGCCAATGTTCCGGGAATCCGCTTACACAAAAATTAAAAAGGTTATTGGAGAAAGTTCTCCTGAAAATCTCGAAGTTCAGAGGGAAAATATAATCAGGGCAAAAGAACTTTCAATTGAAAAAAAAGAGACTGTTAAACTTGGAGTGAATAAAAAATGAAAAAAGGGACTGATAAGTTAAAACGTGGCCTCGCCCAGATGCTAAAAGGAGGGGTTATAATGGATGTCACAAATGCAGAGCAGGCCGTCATTGCCGAGGAGGCTGGCGCTGTATCTGTCATGGCTCTGGAGCGGGTGCCTGCAGACATTAGAGCTGCAGGCGGGGTGGCAAGGATGGCGGACCCAAAGAAAATAGAGGAAATCATGGGGGCTGTTACCATTCCTGTAATGGCAAAGGTGCGCATCGGCCACTTTGCAGAGGCCCAGATACTTGAATCCATGGGCGTTGATTACATTGACGAGAGCGAGGTGCTGACGCCTGCGGACGAGCACAACCACGTGGACAAGACAAAATTCACTATACCTTTTGTCTGCGGTGCAAGGAATCTTGGAGAGGCGCTCCGGCGAATCGGCGAGGGCGCTGCAATGATAAGGACAAAGGGTGAAGCCGGAAGCGGTGACGTTGTCGAGGCAGTCCGCCACATGCGTACGATTACAGGACACATAAGAAAGATTCAAAATATGCCGGAAGAGGAGCTCATGACTGAAGCCAAAGAGATGGGCGCGCCCTACGACCTGGTATGCGAGACTGCAAAACTTGGAAAACTCCCTGTCGTGAACTTCTCGGCCGGCGGGATAGC
>JAHJSX010000031.1 GCA_018830205.1 archaeon
GTAAAATTCGGGGGGCAGAGGGCAGGACTTGACCATGTGCTGCTTGATGGGGATATACTTACAATTGTCTAGGTGTACATCACACCGGCTTCCTCTTTCCCTTCTGCAAACCGGCCTCTGACCTTATTTATGGCATTATCAAAGTCGCGCATGGTGACCCTGACCCTGTCTTCCTTTATTGTAAACATGCCGGCTTCTGTGCAGATTGCCTTTATGTCGGCACCGGATGCACCTTCCACCTGGCTTGCAAGCTCTTCCAGTTTTATTTTCTTGTCAATATTCATCCTGCGGGTATGGACTTTGAATATCTCTACAAGCCCCTCGCCGCTTGGTAATGGAATTTCAATCAGCCTGTCAAACCTTCCAGGCCGAAGCATTGCAGGGTCCATGATATCTGGCCTGTTCGTTGCTGCAATTATCCTGACGTCTCCCCGCAGGTCAAACCCATCCATTTCTGCAAGAAGCTGCATCAGGGTTCTCTGAACCTCACGGTCACCAGAGGTTGCGGATTCAAGCCTTTTTGCCCCAATCGCATCTACCTCGTCAATGAATATGATGCTCGGCGCTTTTTCCTGGGCCATCCTGAAGAGTTCCCTTACAAGTCTTGCACCCTCTCCAATGTATTTTCTCACAAGCTCAGAGCCTATGAGTTTTATAAAAACTGAATTTGTCTCATGTGCTACGGCCCTTGCAATAAGCGTCTTGCCAGTTCCCGGGGCCCCATAAAGGAGCACGCCTTTTGGCGGGTCAATCCCAACTTTCTTGAAGGACTCGGGTTTCAAGAGCGGAAGCTCGATTGTATCACGGACCTCCTCTATCTGGTCTGCAAGACCCCCAATATCTGCGTAAGATTCAGACGGCTTCTCGTCAATTTCCATGGCAAGGACTGATGGGTCTTTTTCAATCGGAAGGACCTCCACGATTGCAAGCGACTGCTGGTTCATCGCAACCCTTGCGCCGGCCACGAGATTTTTCTTGTCTATAAACTGGGAAGAGCTTACAACGAAGTTCGGGCCCGCAGTACTCTTCACGACAACCTTCCCTCCTTCAAATGAATCGATGACGGTGCCTATGATAAGCGGCATCGTGCGCATCCTTTCAACCTCGCTTTTCAGGCGCCTGAGTTCTCGCTCAAGCTGGATCTTTTCATTCTCCAGAACCCTCTTTTTGTCCTCGAGCCACCTGATTCGCTGGGCATAGCTATTTTTAAGCCGTGTGTTTTCATTTAGAAGCTGAGCGCTCTCTCTTTCAAGCTCGCGAACCCTGTTCAAGAGATATTTCGACATCTCCCCCTCAGACTTTTTTGCGTCATTTAGTTCAGCATCTTCTGCCATTGTATTACCTTTGATGGACATGATTATATATACCTTTTTCAAATAATATTAACGACAGGGAAAATTGGAGGAAGAAAGTTGCTTTGCGAGGTATGTGGACGGGAGGTAGAAAGGCCAATATCGGCCGAGATTGAGGGCGTAGCAATGAATGTCTGCACAGGATGCGCCAAGTTTGGCTCCACGAAGCAGTCCAGCACACAAAAACCTGCATTTGAAAAATCAAAAAAGTTCTCACACGCACCACCGCGCAAACCAAAACAAACAGAACTTGAAGCAGTGGACGATTTCGCCGACTTAATCAGGGCCGCAAGGGAAAGAAAGGGCCTGAAGAGGGAGGACCTGGGCCGCATAATAAACGAGAAGGAATCAGTAATCGCCCGCCTTGAATCAGGGGCAATGGTGCCGGACACAAAGCTTGCAAGAAAGATAGAGCGGGCGCTCGACATTAAGATTTTAGGGGTACTGGACGGAGGGGATTTTGAAAGAAGCGATTACTCTTCAGGTGGAATGACAATCGGGGATTTGATAAAATAATTATCGAGGGTAAAAAAGAATCCCTAGAATATGCTTCCCGATGTACAGACCAGGGCTCCGGACATTAAAATCTCACTTACTCGTGTCGGAGTAAGCGAGGTCAGAAAGCTTTTGAAAATCCCAAGGAATGGGGACCGCCCAATCGTCTTGCTTGCTAACTTTTCATGTTTCGTTGATTTACCCTCTTCCCAAAAAGGGACGCATATGTCAAGAAATCTCGAGGCAATAAACGAAATCATCGAGGAGATAGTGGACAAGCCAGTCTATGAGCTTGAGGGCCTCTGCGGGGACATGGTGCGGGAGGTTCTCAAAAGGCACAGCTACGCGAGCCGCTGCGAGGTGGAGATGGAGTCCCAGCTCATGATGATGAGGGACACACCAAGCGGCAAAAAAGAGCAGGAATTTGTAAAACTTATAGCAAGAAGCACGGCCTACAGAAACAAAAAACCAAGCATTGAACGCGAAATTGGTGCAGAAGTAAAGGGCCTTTTATTGCATCCTCATGCAAAAGGCGGGCCGTCTCCCGGATGCGGCCAGACAGCCGAGGCGTCGCTTGTGATACAGATTCCAGAAGGCAGCCAGGTAAAAATCGAGGAAATCGTAGACGTTCTTGAGTCTGCCATGAGTTCCAAGGCATACTCCTTTTTGACAGAAGCGGAAGAAAAACTTGCGCTTTTGAATGCCTGCAAGTCTCCAAAATCAACAGGCGACGCTGTTGACGACATCCTGAGGGAAGCAGAGAAGAGATTTGCACATCTTAGCGGAATGAAGGCAACCGCAAAATGCAGGGCAAGGGATTCCCTTTTTACATTTGACTCTTATGCAGAAGGCGAGACAGTCATCTCATAGTCTCGAGAGCGTCAAAATAACAATAAGTACCAGGATTCCATAAAGGATTTTTCTTGAGTCAAGTCCGTATATGAAATTTAGAATCCGTTCATCGATTGGTCTTTTTATTTTTCTCCCGGCCACCACTTCTTTCTTGCTCTTAAAGGGCTCATAAATCCATTTTTCTGGCTCTTTTCCTCTTTCGCGCTTGAAAGCTTCAAGGCCAGCGCATTCATGGTTTTCAGGAAGCCTGTGGTCCCTGCAATACTGCTCATTGCAGAACTTGCACTTGAAAGGCATCCGTTCAGAGGACCCACAATAAGTACACTCACCCATCGTAAAGCTCCTTGCTTTGAGAATCTCCAGCGATTGGAAATACTGTCATGTTCTCAAGTAATCAGCTTGTCTTCTTTACCCTCATTTAGGGCGTTCTTTATCTCCCGCGCAATCCTGCGCCCCATGCTCATGTTGTTGCCGTAGTTCAGGTAGCTGTAGGGGGAGCCGTTCATGAATGGATTGGTTCCTGCGACAATACGCGCGGAAATCTCGAACACTGTGAAATTCAGGTGCTGGTCAACCATGCTCTCAAGGCAGAAGGGCCCGACCATTCCAGGGGGCATCTCTTCTTTTGACACTTTCACGACCGCATCCCCCATCTCGAACATCTTCGCCAAGAGCGATTCCCTGGCAACTATAGGGAAATTCCCGATTACAACGTAGCTTGGTTCAATGAATGAATTAATCTGCACCGATGCAGGAATCCTTGAAAACCCGTCAACGTTTGACTCGTATCTTTTGTCAATGCCAAAGAGCTCCACCTCGTCGTTAAGCGGCGAGTAGAAATATGAGATGTACATATTGACACCTGCAACGTACTCCTGGATTGTGGCATTCGCTATATCATCATTTGTGATTCTTTTTTTCTTAAGAAGCACCCTTGATTTTTTGATGAAATCGCCGTAATCGTTTACAAGGAAGTAGCCGTGTCCGCCCATAGCACCTGGAAATTTTACAAGTGAGAGGCCGTTTATGTCTCTTGGGTCTTTGGTCTCTTTTGGCATCCTGATGCCGGCTTTTTCAAGCCATTTGCGCTCCAGGTTCCTGTCCGAATCATATCGCAGAATCCTTCTTGTACCCACCATGGGAATTGCCATTTTGTTCTCAACACTCTCAACACCGATATATGCAATCAGGGAGCCGTGGGGCACCATCACGCAGTTCTTTTCCCGAAGCGCCGCCAGTACGTCTTCTTTGAGCATGTCAGTATATTCATCAAAAAGCATGATTTCATCGGCCACCCTGAACCTGCGGTATATCACGTCGCGCCCTTTCTTGCAGAGCGCGAGCGTATTGAACCCTTCCTCTTTTGCGCCCTTTAGAATCTGGAGGGCGCTGTGGCTTCCAAGGGTTGCGACTGTAATCTCATCGCGGTCATATTCCGCGAGGACCTCAAGCATCTCTTTTTGTTCAATCATCTTGTATCACGCAGGCTAGTGATTTCTAGAAACACATATTTAAAGATGTGCAATTTTCAAACCCGACCAAACAACTTAAATATTTTTTTTTAAAATGAATTTAA
>JAHJSX010000032.1 GCA_018830205.1 archaeon
AGACTGCAAACCCCACCACGAAAGAAATAATTACCCGCTTTGATACCATGTGATATTCTATTAGTTTGCCATCGATAAGCATTAATGCACGTTAAAAAGGAAATCTGACGCTGTTTCATCCTTCCGCTTCTTCCCTAGCCCGGTTTATGCGCTTTACCTCGCGCCACATGTAGTCTGCAAGGAGGGTGTATTCCTTTTTCGTCATGCCGCTGGGGAGATAGAGCTTCCCGCCCGTGCCATGTCCATGGAATTTCGCAATCCATCGTTCATGCATGTCTATGTATGGCCCGCCCCAGAGGTCGGTGCCAGGGTATGCGGTTGCAAGGGAGAGCACGACCTGCGACGGCCTTGCCTCTTCAATGAATTTTATAGTCTCCCTCGCGCTTTCCGCTGTCTCGCCCGGGAGGCCGAAGGTAATGTAGGCACGGGTGTCCATGCCGTGCTCCCTAATTTTTTCAACGGCATTCCTTGTTGTCTCGGCATCTATCCGGCGGTTGTTCTGGCTAAGAATCTCGTCACATGCAGAGTCGACGCCCAAACATATGAGTGTGCATCCTGAGTCTCTAAGGGCCCCAAGGATCTCATCATCAAGGGCGTCCGCGCGAGTCTCGCAGCTCCATTTAAGCAGAAGTTCCTCATCAATCATGAGCCTGCAAATCTCAAGCGCCCTCTTTTTGTCGAGCGTGAACGTGCTGTCCATGAACCGCACGAGATTGAAACCGAGGTCCTTTATGATTTTCAGCTCCTCGAGCACGTTTAAAGGGGAGCGCATCCTGACCTTTTTCCCCCAGAACCGCGTCGCGCTGCAGTACGAGCATGAGTGCGGGCAGCCCCTGCTTGATGTTATCGACATTATGCCATACTCACTGGTCTGGAAATATTTGTGGGCAGGGAATGGGATAGTATCAAGGTTCGCTGCTGGAACCCTTTCAGGGTTGTGGATGATTTTATTATTTTTTTTGTAAGAAATCCCGCGAATTTCATCGATGGCTTTTCCTTCTACGATTTCCCGCAGCGTGGCCTCGCCCTCGCCGCGTACAACGATGTCGGCCCCGCCTTCGAGGGCCTCCTCCGGCATGAATGTCGCATGCACGCCCCCTATCACTATTTTTGCGCCTGTGTCCTTGAGTGCGGCGGCGATTTCCATGGCGCGGGGGAATGACGGGGTGGTGGCAGTGATGCCAATTATGTCAGGATTAATTTCTTTTATTTTGCGAGTTGAAAAAGTTTCTAGGTTCTCGTCAATGACCGATACCTCGGCTATGTCCTCCACGGCGCTTGCAAGATAGCCAAGGCCTATTGGGAACAGGTCTTTACCCCTGTAAGGGAATTCTGGATGTATAAACAATACGCGCATTGTATCTCACCTTATCCCAAGAAATAAAAACATTTTTACTGGCATAACACAAACTTTATTAACTCAAATCTCAAAATTCACCCTTACTAAACAAAAAAGGTGAATGAAATATGGCTGAAATAACAGATGTAAGAATATACCGAGTAGAAGGAACAGGAAACCTGAGAGCATACGCTGCCGTGACATTGGATGAATCATACGTTGTACACGGTCTAAGGGTATTGGAAGGAGAGGCAGGATTTTGGGTAGGAATGCCCGCAAGCAAGAACAAACGTGGAGAATTCAAGGACATATTCCATCCCATTACGAGGGAAGCAAGGGACATTCTGGTAAAGAGTGTCATAACCAGATATGAAGAGGGGTCTACTGAAGAGTCAAGCGCCCCTGCGGCAGAAGAGTCTGCACCCGCAGAAGAATCAGCGGCACCAGCAGCAGAAGAGTCCGCGCCAGCAGAAGCCGCGGAAGCACCTGAAGAAGAAGCACAAGAAGAAACACCCGAAGAAAAAGTCGAAGAGTAAATCTCATGTGGGGATTTAAAAATTTCCTCGAAACAGAGAGGGCCCAAGCCAGTATTGAGTTTGTACTGGTGACCGGAGGGGTTATTGTTGCGGCTATCGCCATCTTCTCACTCCAGGGCACCATAAGCTCCTTTGCAAACGTGTCCACGAACTGGGCAGAACAAGAAAGAAATGCAACTATAACCAGGATTACAAGATAAGTTTTTATTCCCGGGTATCAAGACTAAGGGTAATGGTAGAAGAGCTCTTTGTACTGTTGGCACTGGGCGGGGCAATTGCAGCTTCTATTACCGACATAAAATCAAGGTTAATACCGAATAAGCTCACATTTTCACTTATAGGGGCAGGGATTTTTGGATATCTGGCATTTGGGGTTTTAAGAGGCGACTTTTCGATGTTTTTTGCCTCGATAAAGAGCCTCGGGGTTATGTTTGCTATTGGGTACCTTTTCTGGATGCTCGGGGCATGGAGCGCCGGGGATGCCAAGGAATTTCTCTTTATCGCGGTGCTTGTCCCGGTATACCCCGCATTCCTTTACACGATGTTTAATCCCCATGTCGCAGGCTATCCGTTCATAATCACGGTGTTTGTCAATACCCTCCTTGCCATATTCCCGCTGGTTTTTGTTTATTCGATTTATCTTGCTTTAAAAAAAGGGATATTTTCCGGATTTTTGGAGCCTGCAAAAGACCCCAAAAAATTCCTTGAGGCAGCCTTTGTGATTACAGCCGCAATTTCTATTTCATCAATTTTCCTTGGGAGAATCATGGTGCTTTTGGCACTTCTATTGCTTTACAGGATAGAAAGAAAATACAGGCTTTTGCTAAGTTTACTTTTGATAGTTGCCTATATCATTCTCACAAGCGGCAGCCTGTATTTACAGACCATGTTAGTGCTTACAAATTTTGCTGTTGTATTCTTCCTAATTTTCGCCCTCAGCCTGATGCTTAACTCCATCAATATTCTAAGAAGCGATGCACTGGTGGAGGCAAGTAGAATCACAAAGCTTTCCGATGGAGACATAATCGCGGAAGAAATTTATATCGCGGGCGATAAGGTAGTAAGAGACGAAAGGAGTATGGTAGAAAAGATTAAAGATGCTGCAAAAACAGGGTCCTTGGGCGCACTCCATAGAAGGGGCATAGGCACTGGCGCGGCAGGGGTTACAGACGAAGACATAGAACTCCTAAAAGGATACGTGGAAAAAGGGCTTCTTGAAGACCCGGTTAAGGTAAAAAAGAGCATGCCTTTTGCACCCGTTGTTCTCGTTGGCCTTGTGGCGGCCTTTGTGATTGGAGACGTGATGCTCGCAATAAGGGTGTGGTTGTATGGGTAGAGACAAGGGGCAGGTTACAATTGAGGGTGTGTTAATCCTGGGATTTTTCATCCTAATTTTTGTCGGCGTGACATTTCCTTCAGGTATTAGAATGGTAAGTTACAGCAATGAGATCACAGCCATCACCGAGGCCCAAAACAACCTCAATATAATATCAAGCACACTCGAGCTGGTGGCTTCCGGCCAGAGAGGCACAGTGCGTACAGTTGCAATTACATCAAACCTTGCAAACTGGGAGATAAACACGAACGCCCCTACAGACGGCATAAACCCTACATCAAAAAAACCTGTGCTTAACTATGAGGTAAGCATCTGGGACTCAAACGACGATGTGCCGGGACAGCTTTACAGGATTCGCTCAAGCGGGAATTCGAGCTTTGGTGCTGTAGTCGCATTGGAGATACCAGGGGTGAGCACTGGAGAGGCAGCCGACCTTGACCAGCGCTCCTGCACCCACACGGGCGATGGGAAGGGCTCATGGAACGTGCGGATTGAAAATGCTGCAAACTCAACTGCACCGTACATCGTATTTGATACCTCTGACCACAATGCAGATTGCAACAGCTCGAGCACAACTATAAACATGTATCTTGTAGGGTGATAAAAGTGGAGCGCGGACAGGTTACAGTTGAAATGATTCTTATCTTCGGGTTATTCATGATGATATTGATTGGGGTTTCTGTCCCTTCTGTACTCAAGAGCGAGAGATACGCAAGGGATGTTCAGTTCGCATCAGACGCAAGATTTGCGTCTGAGAGGCTTGTAACATACGCGGGCAGCATATCAAATCCACACGAGAAAAAAACTGTCGAGATTTACATGCCCGGCTACACGTCCTCTGCCAACTCCACAGACAACAAGCCCCTGATGTGGATGGGGATGTGCACTTCTATAAGCGGAAGCGTCCTAAACACCACCCTTGGCATGGTGCGCAGGACAAGCGATGGCACAGTTACCCTTCAGGAAACACATAATTTTGTAAGGGACCTTGGCAGCGGGAACTGGAGCATCTATGTAAATACGACAAGCGGTTTTCAGAAAGGCGTATTAATCGAATCAATAGGCAAAAGATACAACATAACAATCCAGTGGGAGAACATCACATCAAATACGGTGCCAAGCTATACGCAGGCCAACTGTGATAGTATCCTATCCCTTGGAGGCATATAATGAGGGGGCAAATTTCAATGGAGGCCATACTTGTGATAGGTATGGCGGTGATAGTCCTGACATCGTTTTTCAATATAAACATGGCGAGGTATTCTACAGCAAAGGACATCGGTGAGGCGGGCGAGGCAAGAATAGCAGGAGAGGTTCTTGCAACCGGCATAAATACAGGGTACTCAAACGGCGAGGGGTTCAGCATTCATGTTGGCGAGAGCAAACTGAACTTTACAAAACTTGGTAGTGCCGGTGTTTCACTGCCCATCGTAATCGACAGCAGCGCAAAGACAATAACCATTAGCAAAAACACGACAAGTGGTGGTGGTGGGGTGTGGAATATTAGTGTACCGGTTATCCCTTCGGACTTGCTGCGGGTGGATTCTACTGCTTCGTACCCTGAAGTCACCATCCTCAATAACGGCTCCTATTTAATTATTTATGCAACAAGCTCAAATATTGTAGTCAATTAAAAAGGGCAAGTCACTATGGGCAAGATTGATGAGATAGGCAATACCACAGTAAAATTTCTAACCAATGCATTTTACTACTTGATAGGTTTCCTGATTTGGTTAATCAAGTTTTCAAGGCCAGCTGCTAAAAAACTTGGCGAGAAAATCAAGATTTATCAGTATTTTGAGGGGCGCGGCATAGAATTCAAGGATTATGTCGTACTCAAGGCCCAAATAGCAACACTTGTTTTTTTGGCGGCCTCGGTTGGCTTTGTCTTTGAGTTTTTGAGCATCAAGCTCCTTGTCGCTCTTGGGGTGCTTGGCATATATTCCATGTATTTGACATTGGCGCAGTTTAAGGAGCACTTCGCGGGTGATTACCCTGCGTACAAAACGTTCTTTCTCTCATATTTTGCAATTTCAGTGATTTTGGTTTTTGTCAGGTTTGTAAAACCTACGGTGGGTTATGTCTTTCCATACTTCCATCTTCTTATTATCTCCATGGTTTCTGTGATTGTGGCATCGTACTTTTTCAAGCGCAAATACGCCAGGAACTACACCTTCGGCCGGGTTACAAAAGGCGGGGACCTCATGTTCTTAAAGGTGAACTATGATCTCTGCGCAAGTGTGAGGCCGGGTGTCCACATGTTTGAAAATAAAACCGGTGCAACTGAAGGCGATGTTGTAAAGCTTTTGGTCCAGTCAAGCGGCCTCAACCTCACAGGGAGCAGGATTGTGGGTGTTGTGCCCGAGGAATCTTAAGCGCCGAGGGCCATCTCGACGGCCTCTTTTGGAGTCTTTGCGAGTTTTATGCCTTTGACATCCGTGAAAGGGTTCTTCGCGCCAACGAGCACGATGACGCGCTTTTTTAGCTTCAATCCCAATGCGATTTCGCAGAGCGTGCCGTACTGGCCGCCAACTGCAATCAATGCATCGGCGGTGTGCGCGATTATCGCGTTTCTCGCGTGGCTCATCGCAGTCACTATTTTTATGTCGATGTAATCGTTTGCCCCTGATTTGTCATTGCCCGGCAAAATTCCGACAGTCGTGCCGCCGCCCTCTTTTGCTCCCCTCGCTGCCGCCTCCATTACACCTCCAAGTCCCCCGCATATCAAAATGGCACCTTTTGCCGCTATCTCACGACCGAGGTCTTCTGCAAGCCGCCGGGTCTCGCCGCTTGCCGTTCCTGCGCCTATTACTGCAATCTGGTTAGCCATAGTAGTACTCGCCTTTTGATTTCTGCGCCTTGTCCTTCTGGCTATTCGGCTTGTTTGCCCGGGGCCTTCCGCTCTCCGGGTCGCGCCTGAATGTCACATTTACATCTTTTAGGAATGCGTTCATGCCCTCCCGCATGCCCCTGATGGATCTTGATGCACCCTTTACCCCTGGCTCCCCTTCAAAGACCATGAGCCTATCTGATATGTAGTCGATGAACAGTATGTCGTGGTCAACGATGATGCCTGTCGCCTTCCTCTTCTCCATTATCCTCCTTATCGTCTTGGCGGTGGAGAGCCTCTGCTCGACATCAAGATAAGCTGAAGGCTCGTCAAGCAGGTATATGTCTGCATCCCGCCCGAGGCATTCCGCAATTGCGACTTTCTGGAGCTCCCCTCCTGAAAGCTCTGCTATCTGGCGGCCCAATAGCTCGTCCAGCTCAAAGGGTTTTGAAATCTCCGAGGTGTAAAAACCGGAGCTTAAATCCGTGACTTTTGAGAGCAGCTCAAATACCGTCCTGTCAGAACTCGATTTTATGTACTGGGGCTTGTATGAGACCAGTACATCTTTGTCCATCTCCCCTTTTTCTGGCACCTCTTCCCCTGCAAGCACCTTCACAAAAGTGGTCTTGCCTGTGGCATTTGGCCCGAGTATTCCAAGCACCTCCCCCTTCCTGATTTCCCCGCCTTTTACCTCGAGGTCAAAGTGCTCATAGGATTTATGAATGTCCGTGAATTTTAAGAGGGTCTCGCCTTCCCACGCCACCGAAGGCGGCCTTACCTCGAATTTCATGGCCTCGGCACGGAACTTTACGTTTTCATCCCTCATGTACCCGCCAAGGTATACATTGATGCCCTGGCGGACGGTGCTGGGGTGCGACACAATGCCGTAGCTCCTGACACGCCCGTACATCATGTTGATATAGTCCGCGAGGTAGTCAAGGACAATCAAATCGTGCTCCACCACTAGCACCCGTTTTTCGCGTGCAAGGTCCCGGATAATGCCTGCCACCTTGAGCCTCTGGCGCACGTCAAGATAGCTTGATGGTTCGTCGAGGATGTAGATGTCACCATCTCTTAGTATTGTTGCGGCGATGGCGACCCTCTGCAGCTCCCCCCCTGAAATCTCATCGATGCTGCGGTCAATGGTATGTTCAAGCTCGAGGTCTTTTATAATCTCTTCGAGATTTCCCTTCTCATCCGCCTTTTCCAAAAGGCTCCTGACCTCTCCTTTGACAACCTTTGGCAGGTGGTCCACGTACTGGGGCTTGTGAATTGCCTTCATGTTTCCATCGTAAAGCTGTGTGAAATAGTCGTGAAATTGTACCCCTGAGAAATATTCTATGACCTGCTCTTTGCTCCCGCCCCCAAGCTCTCCGAAGTTAGGTATCAAATCTCCAGAAAGTATCTTGACAATCGTGGTCTTCCCTATGCCGTTCTGGCCTATTATTCCTGTAACAGATTTTTCCTGCGGGTACGGCAGCCTGAAAAGGCGAAATGCATTTTCCCCGAACGTGTGAATCATATCGCTTTTAAGCTCCTCTGGGAGGTTCACGATGAAAATCGCATCAAACGGGCACTTCTTGGTGCAGATGCCGCAGCCCGTGCAGAGCTCCTCCGAAATTGCAGGCTTTCCGCTTTTTTTGTCAATTACTACAGTCTCATCGCCCATCCTTACCCCCGGGCAGAACTTTATACACTCCAGCGCACACTTTCTCGGCTGGCAGTTGTCCCTGTCAATAATCGCTAGTCTCATAGTCTCACAACAATTTTATGCCACGATGCAGATAAAATTCACTGATGGGAAATATAAAGGTGCTCGGTAGTATTGCAGTCGTTTTTGCACTTTTGATTTTTATCCTGAGTTCGCCACTTTACGTATCCATAAGTTTTGACGTAGAGCGGGACCCCACCCAGGCCAATAGAGGAGGGGAATCCTTCGAGGGCATTGAGGTAGTGGACAGCCTCCTTGATGTGATGGAGGAGCACGGGGCAAGGGGCACCTTCTTTGTTACCGGCAGGATAGTGGAGCGCTTCCCAAAAACCGTGAAAATTATAGGTACCCGGGGCCACGAAGTCGGGGCCCACGGCGGCTTCTACCACGACGAGGTTATTGCGGGCCTCCCTGTGGCCTTGCAGAAAGAAAAGATTTTAGAGACGAAGACCCAAATAGAGAATGTTACAGGTGAGAGGGTTTTGGGCTACCGCGCCCCGGGGCACAGACTTGATGAAAATACTCTTTTAGCGCTTGAGGAGCTTGGATTTGAATACGATTCCAGCGTGGTGCCAAGCATCGGCGGCAGGGCGCTTTACAAACACAGCATTTTTTCGCCCGATGCGCCGTATCATCCAAATAAGGGCTCGCCCTTCGTGAGAGGGGATATGGGCATGCTTGAAATCCCTATCACGCCGGTCTTCATAAACGGGAACCTCGACTCGCTTTTGGCCTACCAGGGGGCGGCAATTACGCGCGTAGAACTCCTCCTTGCGGCCCTGGAATGCAAAATAAAAAAGAAACCAATGGTTCTGTACCTCCATCCAGGAATGATGGCCGGCACGAGTGACGAAGCTTCAAGCTACAGGGGGGGTGAGTATCTAATCTCTGAGTTTGACGCCGCCCTGACCTTCCTTGACCTGCTCGGCGCCAGATACGTTGCGCTTGAAGAAATTAAATCCTTGTAGATTACTGCAGGTACTCTCGGTCGTAGTTTTCGCCGTAAAAGAAACTGCAATAACGGCAGTCTTTCTTCTGTGCAAAAGTGCCCTGAACATCTCCACCGCAAAAAGTGCCGGCGACGTGCGCGCAGTGTGTGCCGTGGTCAGGATACGCGGGGCATATGCCCAGCTCACGAGCGTTTTTTCCGCCTTTCTCGCGGCCGCATTTTTTGTATTCCCAGCAATTCATTTTTCTCTCCCTCATTAAAAAGTGAATATGTTACTAAAAAATGAAAGATAACTAATGAAATATTTATAGTTTTGTTTTTTCATGCACAACCCACTACCGCGCACAAGTAGCATTAGACCCCGCTAAATAGCCTCATCGCAAGCCGGCCCGGAAGGCCCACTGCTTCAATTTTTTTGGCAGTACGCTCTATATCATACTTGACCCGCTTTATCTCGACCTCTCGCGCATTTGTATCAAGTATCCCGTAGCTTGCACGGCTGTCCCCATCCCTTGGCTGGCCCACGCTGCCAGGATTAAAAATAAGCTTTTCGTCAACAATCTTTTTGAATGGCACATGGGTGTGGCCCATCGCGATTATGTTGTTTTTTGTGTAGTTGAAAAAATCTCCAAATACGTAAGCCGGGTCCTCTGGGTATACATACTCCTCAAGGAGGTCTTTCGGGCTTCCGTGTGCCATATAAATTTCGTTGTCATATGACCGCGGCAGGCTTTTTAGAAATTTGAAGTTCTCGGTTGTCAGCTCCCCCCTTGTCCAATCTATTGCCTTTCTGGCTGTGCGGTTGAACCATGATGTATCGCCAGTTATTACTGCATTGTCATGGTTTCCGAGAATCGATACAATTTTTTGCTCTTTTACGATTTCGATTACCTCATTCGGGAAAGGATTGTAGCCAACAAGGTCGCCGCAGCAGAACTTTGGCAGGTCTCCAATCTCTTCCAATACGCTCTCAAAAGCAGGGAGATTTGCGTGTATGTCAGCGATTACTGCTACTTTCATCAAGCATAATATTTTTCCTTGGGAATATTAAAATTATGGGTTATGAAGAGGCATGAGTTTATTTTTCTCGGGGCTGTGTACCTGCTCGGCCTTTACCTACGCCTCGGGCCGCGTCTTGAGATAGACCCACACCAGCTAACGTTTCAGGGAGACATCTGGTACAGGCTCTGCATGGCGCAGGCAATTCTTGACAATCACACACTGCCGGACCCGGACATCCGGTATCTGGCATATGGATGTGTGCCGATGTGGTACCCTCCGCTCTCGCCCATGCTTTTTGCGTTTGGAAGCTACATAACCAGCTTCGACATTGCGACTTTCTCATCAAGGGTCGTCCCGTTTTTCGAGGCCGCGACGCCGCTTTCGCTTTACCCCCTTGCCCGATACCTCTACTCAGAGCGTGTGGCAGTTGTTTCGACCACTGTGCTGGCAATGACTCCCTCTTTTGTGTTCTGGAGCGGGATTTCAGACCCGCAGTCCTTCACGCTTTTTATTATTCCTCTGCTTGTTGCGGGCTGGATTTGGCATTCGAAGCAGAAACAGGATAACATGCGGCTTCTGGCTTTCGGTGTTGTTCTTGGAGTCAACTTCCTGATGCACCTATCCTATTTCATTACTTTGATAATCCTACTGACCACTACGCTCGCACTTGTCATCAACAGGGAGGCAAAGCGGGTGCTGTTTTTAGACCTTCTGAAAATTATACTCGTATCGCAGGTCATAACAGCGCTCTGGTGGCTGCCGAAAAACCTCTACTGGTGGTGGATAAACGCACTTGTCACCTCAAGCGGGATGTACGGGGCAGTAAGGCATCTTTCAGAATACGGGATTGTCACCGCAAGCCTTGGGATTCTGGCCTTCCTCTATATCAGCCACGGGTACCTTCTACGACATCGGCTCCGGCATCTCATTCTAATTCTCTGGGCAATACCTCTTTTTATCGAAACGCAAAACGAGAGCATTATTGGCTTGCTTTCGAAAGTGGACCCAGGGCTTTACAACACGCTTGAGTGGTCAACGCTTGGAAAGCCGCTTGAGGG
>JAHJSX010000033.1 GCA_018830205.1 archaeon
GCATTTTGGTGCAATAGCGCAAGCTGTCGACCTTCCAATGATTTTGTACAATGTGCCGGGCAGGACAGCCAAAGAAATTGCGCCAGAGACAATGGCACGGCTCGCTGGGGAGTACTTAAACATCGTGGCAGTCAAAGAAGCATCGGGCAAAGAAGAAGTATGGAAAGAAATCCGAGAGGTTTGCCCGGGCGATTTTCAAATCATCTCAGGAAACGATGCAGATACGTTTTCACTTATGAAAAAATACAAAGGAGTCGGCGTTATTTCGGTCGCATCAAATGTAATCCCCAAAAGGCTCGCTGATTTTGTAAAACTGGGACTTTCGAAAGACTTCATTGGCATGGAGGCAGAACATAATAGACTAACTGAGTTCTTCGATGTGCTTTTCATAGACGTAAACCCTGTGCCCGTAAAAGCGGCCCTGAACAAAATCGGGCTCCCTGGCGGCGGATACAGGTTTCCTCTTTGCGAGACTACTGATGAGAACAGGCAGAAACTCTTCAAGGTAATGGAAACACTGGGGGTATGAAATTGATTAAGGTTGCAGTAATCGGGGCCCTCGGCAGGATGGGCAGTGGGATAATTCGAAGCGTTGCCGAGCAGGACGACATGCAGCTTGTCGGTGCGATTGAAAAAGATGGCAACGTCCACATCGGAAAAGATGTTGGAACCCTTTTGGGGCTTGGAAGCATTGACGTGGCCCTAACTAGCGACAGCACTCTGGACGACACTTTGGCAAGCATGGCGCCTGACGTGCTGGTGGACTTTACAATAGCGGACGTGGCAGTAGAATCTGCCAAAATCGCTGCCAGGAACAAAGTAAACCTGATAATAGGCACGACAGGCTTTTCTGCTTCCCAGGTTGGCGAGATAAAATCAGCCGTGAAAGACAATGGGGTCTCGGCTGTCGTGTCCCCAAACATGGCAACAGGCGTGAATATCTTTTTCACCCTTGCAAGAGCCGCTGCAAGCATCTATGAGGACTGCGACGTTGAAATCATAGAAGCGCACCACAGGCACAAAAAAGACGCGCCATCAGGGACTGCGGTTCGCGCCGGGGAACTGATAGCAGAAGCCATGGGTAAAAGCCTTGAGAGAGACGGGCTTTATGGCAGAGGGAAGGGCGTTATCGGGGAAAGGGGAAATGAAATTGGGTTTCATGCCATAAGAGGCGGCGACATAGTAGGGGAGCATACAGTGATGTATATCGGGGATGGCGAGCGGATTGAGATTACCCACAGGGCCCACTCACGCCAGGCCTTTGTAGGCGGCACCATCAAGGCGATAAGGTTTGTAAACAAGAACAAGAGAACCGGCAAGGTGTTTTCTACTTTCGATGTTCTTGGCCTTTGAGCATGAGACTTTGGGCTTTTGCCATGCCAATTGGTGTTATCCTGTAAATCTCTGACACTTCTGACTCGTTTACTTTTTCAAATGTCCTCATGGCATCTCCACTTTTGCAAAGCGCATCAAGGTCATTTAAAATCATGTGGAAAATGGCATGCCGGTCACTGGTTGTTTCGTAGTCAAATTCCCGGTTTTGGATTTCGTCGATTGTTTTTCTAATATCTTCAAATGTTACGTCGCCTTCCCCTAGGACCAATAGCCACCGTTCTTTGTTTGAAAAATTCATGATTTTATCCAAGTTCTTTTATAAATGTTATATAAGTAGCATGACTCGTAGATATTGGATTGGAGGTCTTATATATGGCAAATATGGTTAAAGTTGAAAACGTAGTTGCGAGTACTTCCCTTGGGATGAAATTTGATTTAGGTCTTATAACTAATGCTCTTGACAAGGTTGAATACGAGCCAGAGCAGTTCCCGGGGCTTGTGTTTCATCTTGACGAGCCCAAAGCCGCGGCCCTCATTTTTGGCTCAGGAAAGATTGTGTGCACGGGCGCAAAGAGCATTGCTGATGCAAAGCTCGCAATCGAGAGGATTGTGGAGAAAATAAATGACGCTGGAATACCCATTAAAAACAAGCCAGAAGTCATAGTCCAGAATGTCGTGGCGACCGCGAACCTTGGAACAGAACTTAACCTTGATGCTATCGCTATTGGACTTGATAATACAGAATACGAGCCAGAGCAGTTCCCGGGGCTTGTGTACAGGATGAAAGTGCCAAAGGTCGTGCTGCTTCTTTTTGGCTCAGGAAAGATTGTATGCACGGGCGCAAAGAGTGTGGCAGACGCTGAGCAGGCTGCAATAAATGTCGGGGAAAAACTAAAGGAGCTAGGACTGTTTTGAATTACGATGCGCTCTTAGACAAGGCAATTAAAGAACTGCCAGACGTTTTAAAAGAGCATTCAAGATTTGAAAAACCGTCGGTTGAGTCCATAATACAGGGCAAAACCACATTTGTGAAAAACCTGGGCGAGGTTGCAAAGGCAATAAACAGGAAAACTGACCTCATTGCAAAATACCTGATAAAGGAGCTTGGAACGGCCGGAACCCACGATGCCCAGCACCTGACCCTTAAAGGGCAGTTCCGCGAGCCCCAGATTCAGGAGAAATTCGATGCTTTTCTAGAAGAATTCGTGCTTTGTTCAGAATGCGCGAGGCCTGATACAAAAATCTTGCGAGAGGAGAGAATAAATTTCCTTGTATGCGAGGCATGTGGTGCAAGGCGCTCAATAGGTTCAATAAAGGCATCCGTACAAAAAGATGTAAAGAAGGAACTCGCAATCGGTGATGAGATTACAGTCGAGATAACCAAAATCGGAAGGAAAGGGGACGGGCTTGCAAAAATCGGAAATTACCTGGTGTTTGTGACCGGGGCGAGAATTGGGCAGAAGGTAAAGGCAAGGATTACCGGCATCCAGAATACAATGATATTTGCAGTTACAATCGAAGTCATATGATAGTAAAAAGTGCAAAAATCTATTTTTTTGGATTTATCGCAGGCACCGTATTTTGCTTCCTTCTTTTTCACGCGCTTCCCCAGGTATATCTGGCGCTTATAAACCTCCTCATAAGAAAAATTGAGGCCCAGGTTGCGCTTGGGAGGGCCTTCCACCTAAATATTTCAGCAGTGCTAATCTTGAATAACGTCTCTGCATCGTTTATCATGGCATACGGAGGGGTGATACTTTCGAGAATTCGCATGAGGGTGAGTGGGGGAACAATAAGCTCGCATTACCTTCTGCTTCGGGCCTTTCCCCTGCTCATTTTATTTTTGAACGGGTTTGTGCTGGGTGCTTTTCTTGTGCTTTATCTAAGCTACTTCCATGAAAAAGCGCTCAAATTTTTAGGCGGCCTTTTGCCACATGGAACATTTGAGATTCCAGGGATAATACTTTCTGGCGCAATTGGACTTAAAATTGCAGAGCTTGGCAATTTAAAGGGTGTGGGGGAGCTAAAAAATCAGATTAATGGACAAGTAAAAGGCACCCTCAGGACGTATGCAGTTGCAGTTTTTCTTCTTGTAATCGGCGGGATAATCGAAGGTTCAATGATATAGCTACTACGTTGGATAGCTATCAACCTAAAGCACTATTTATCGATATTAAAAAAGTTGTGGGGTTTTATGAATTGCTCACTATCAAATCAACTAAGGTATATAACTAGGGACTTTCTCTCCTCTTTTTTTGAGGTTTGTGATACTATCTCTATCTAAATATTCTCCAACAAATGGTAAAAGCCAGAATGAATTTGCCGCCACTACAATAGATGGGAAAAATAGAAACATTGCATCATTCAAATAAACAGTGACATCGATTATTCCTGTAGCATAGTAATTATCGAGAAGAGGATACATAGAAAGTGGTATAAAAAACAAGTTACTGAATATTACGAAAATAAAGAACAAAAATTTTCTTGTTTTGGTGGTTTTTATAAAATCTA
>JAHJSX010000034.1 GCA_018830205.1 archaeon
ATCTACATCCTTTTCTTCAGCGGTTTGAAGGATGTTTTTATATGGAGATCCTTCACTCAGGATCATCTCGTGTTCAACTCCACTATCTTTTGCCGTTTTTTCCATTTTACTAAGGGTTTTCTTCCCTTCTTCTTCAAGCAGGCCCTTCAGGTTCTCCCAGATGGCTTCTGTAGGCACTCCTATGAAGGTCGAGGTGTCAATTACATAGAGCCCGTAAACCTTTGCGCCAACGGCCTTGGCAAGCCCCATGCCCTGCTTTACTGCTATTTCTGCGGTATCTGAACCGTCTGTTGGTATTAGGATTTTTTTATACATACGGATCTTCCTACGACTGTACCCTTAATGTCTCCAGAAGCTAGTCTGTGCATAATAGCTAGAACTGGGTCATATAAATATTTTTTTCTTTTGACAATAACAAAATCTGCGACATTCCCCTCGGTTATGGAGTTGTTTTCAAGCCCCAAAACCTTACGTCCATTTATGGTTGCGGCCCCGAGCACCGCCCGTGCATCAAGCCCGTGGTCCTTTGCGAGCGCCCGGGCTGCCTTGAAGGTAAATTCCACCTCTCTGAACATATCCAGGGAATTTATCATGACATTGTCAGTTCCAATCGCCACGGTCGTATTTTCGAGAAGCTCTTTGATTTTTGGAAGGCCCACCCCAAGCATAGCGTTGGCCCTCGGGCAAATCACAACCGGCGTCTTCTTTTTGAACACCGCCTCAAGGCTTGCAGATTTTGCATTTGTCATATGAACCAGGAAGTCGGGCCCAAGTTTAAGGGCCGCCTTTACATCGTCTTTAACTTCTGCTGTATGCACGGCCAGGATTTTCTTCTTCTTTCTTGTTGCATTTTTTATGTCCTTTAGCTCATTTTTTGAGTAATCGGCAACGCTGCTGACGCCTATCCCATCGCATTTGTCAAGGACCGAACTGATATCGCCACCGCCGGGCCGTCCCAAAATGATGCCACTTGGCCCGGCCTTTATGCGCGGTTTTATTTTTACGCCGTTCAGGCCCCCCTCACGAAAATCACAAAAAGCCGTTGTACCGCTTGCAGTCATCTCTTTTAGCGACGCTCCAATACCCGCAGGAATATCTTTTCTCTTTTCTTCTAAAATTTGAAATTTTATTCCTCCCTTACCAACGCGCCTTCCAATCTTTTCGTAAGCTCCGGCATCCGGAGCGATGCTGTCCATCAGGTGTACATGGGCATTTGTAAATGACGGAAAGACGATTCCCCGTTTTGCGTCAACCGCGTTTTTGTTATGACAGCCGCCGCTTCCAATCTCCTTTATCCTTCCGTCTTTTACTTTGATGTAACCCTCCATGGGCAAAAGCTCCGTCCCGGCAATGATGGTTGCATTTTTTATTATCATTTTCCCTCTTCACACACACAAGGATTTTTTCCGCAATAACCACAAAGATTTGGGTATTTCTCAAGCAGCGCCTTTTCTACATCCACGCCTTTTAGATTTGCGACAGATAAAGCCCATGCGACAACATCTGCCACCTCTTCCCCGACCGCCTTTTCGTCGTTTTTCATAACGGCATCAGTTAGTTCTTTCACCTCGCCTTTAAGCCACGCAAGCGTTTTGGTCTCACCCCTGGCTTTGTCTTTTTCATAGTAGAGTTCCTTCATCAAGGTCTGGAATTCACGTATCCTCATAATATCACGTTAGATTTCACGCGAAAGGCTAAAAAACTTTGCTAAATGTTAAGAAATACGCATATAGGTATGGAAAGCCTGGCGCTTGCTGTCAAACTCTTCCTGGAAAAGAAAAAAGACATGTCAGAAAAGGAAGAGGACATGCGTGTAATTGAAAAGCTTCTATTTTTAAACCCCGGCTTTATCAAGTGCCCATCATGCGGTGGCCAGCTAAAGATTCACCACTGGGAAAAATCCACAAGGCCTGGCACAAAAACCCCGTTTTTCAAGTGCAGTGAGTGCGGCTTTTTGGGATAGAAAACTCTTTTTAATCCACGCCCAAATAGTCCTTAGGCGATTCAAGTGGGGATTTTAGATAGATTTTTTAAAAAGCCGGAAAAAAAAGAGCCCAAAAAATCCACCAAGATGAGTCTTTCCAAGGTTGAAAAATGGGTGGGAGACGCATCTTTTGGTATTAAAGAAGACCTCGCGCGCGACATGCGTCAGGAAGCCGATGAGATTTTGCAGGCAGTAGAGGAGGCCCGCGAAATCGTTTGTGAAATCAGGGATTTCAAACCTCCGCCCAAGATAAAAAAGCGGATGTTCAAACCAGTAAAGACAGCAAAGCCAACATACATAAAGGGCATGCTTGACGGCCTTGGCTCCATGCGGCCAATGAAAGGCACTACGTATGAAGCCCTAATCGACTTCAATACCAGTACCCAGAAAGCCATGAAGATAATACACAGGGTGCAAATCAACCAGGGCCGCATAATAGCGACCTTCTTCCAGGAGGAAATGCCCCGCCTTGGCACGGAACTAAACCGCATAATCGACTCACAGAAAGCAATTGAAGATGGCATTGAAAACGCAGAGAAAAAAGGGGAGCGCAACCAAAACATAAAAGAAAAAATGGCGAAACTTCAAAGTGCCAAAGACCGCGAAAGACTATTAAAAAAAGAGGCAAAAGAGGCAAAAGAGAAAATAGACGAAAAAAAGGAGAGCCACGCTAAATACAAAGAGGAACTTGAAAAATTCAAACAAAGACCTGACCATCAAAAGCTCAGGGAATTGGAAAAAGAACTTGCAGATGCAAGGGAAAAACTCGCATCAACAGAAAGCAAGGGAAGGAATATACTCGGCCCACTAATCCGGGTTTTGCGAAAATACGCGCGGGAGGCAAAGGACAAGGATACTAAAAGAATAACAGAGTCTTACATCAAAAACCCCCAAGCTGCACTTTTCGAGAGCGCAGAGGGCGCCGACGTAATTATAAAAATCCTAAATGAAGCACTTGCCATGGCAAAAAGAGGAGAGATTGCCATTGAGGAAAAGAGGCGCGAAAAGGTTGAAAATGCAGTTCTCAGCCTTCTTGGCATCAAGGGGGAGCACAACACCATAAAAAAGGAGACCCAGAGGCTTAAGAGCGAGCTTGCATCATCAAGCGTCAAAGAGGAGCAGTCCGTCCTAGAAGACAAATTAAGGGAAGTGGATAGGGACATTGAAGTGCTCAAACGAGAGGCCGAAAGCGCAAACACAAACGCAAAAGAAAAAAGAGTCGAAACGAAAAGGCTCAAAAAAGAGCTTGAAGAAGCGCTTACTGTGGAAATGGAAATAGACGTTGTAATAGAAATATAGTTATAATATCTATACTACAATTAATTCATGCTCGTACTCGTCTGCGGCCTTCCTGCCACCGGCAAAAGCACGGTTTCAAGAAATATCGCAGGGCACCTAAAGGCAACTGCCCTCAGCACTGACATAATACGAAAGCAGCTTTTCAGGAAGCCCACCTACACAAAAGACGAAAAGAGGCTAATTTACAAGGCAATGCTTCTTGTTACCGAGTACCTTCTAAGAAGCGACAGAAACGTTGTCCTTGACGGCACTTTTTACAAGAGCAGTCTCCGAAGCCAGGTATACGCAGTCGCAAAAAAAACAGGAGCCAAGACCGCTGTTGTCGAGTGCCGGGCCTCGGGCAACAACATAAAAAGAAGGATGGTCAGGCGCACGAAAAGAAAAAACGACCCCTCAGACGCCAACTACGACGTTTATAAAAAGATAAAGCAGGAATTCGAGCCCATCAAAAGGCATCATCTAGTGCTTGATACAAGCAAGTCCAAGCAAAGCAATCAGGAAGAACTGGTAAGATATCTGAAGCTGCAGTGATTCTTGCATAAACATTTTAAATATCAACACCATATTTTTCTTTAAGAGGAACTTCGAAAATGCCAAAAGTTGAGATATATGATACAACCCTTAGAGACGGGGCTCAGATGGAGTTTGTCTCCTTCTCAGTAAAAGACAAGATGAGAATCGCAGAGAAACTCGATGAGCTTGTGCATTACATTGAGGGAGGCTGG